>JANMCI010000342.1:0-4663 GCA_031361245.1 Rhodobacterales bacterium | reverse complement strand
GCAGCCCGACGGCCCGACCAGCGCCACAAACTCTCCATCCGCGACGTCAAAGCTGACCCCGTGCATCGCCCGCACGGCACCATAATCCTTGACCAGATCGCGGACGGAAACCTCAGCCATTGTCCAGCACCACCACCTTGGTCAGATGGCGCGGCGCCTCGCTGTCGATGCCCTTCATCAGCGCCACCATCTCGCCCAGCATCTGCAGCGCAGGCAGGCAGGCCAGCCCAAAGCCCGGCCCCTTGACCCCGATGTCGATGCTCAAATCCCCCGGCCCGCCAAAGCCTATGACCCGCGCGCCCTTGGCCTGCACATCCGCCACCACCTTCGCCTCCTCCGCCGCCGTGGTCGCAGAATACAGCATCACCACCAGACTGCGCGCATCAATCAACGAGATCGGCCCGTGGCGGTATTCCATCGGGTGAAACGACTGGCTGTAGCTGATGCTCATCTCCTGCAGCTTCAGCCCGCCCTCCGTCGCAATCCCGTAATTCGCCCCGGCGCCCAGATAGACGAAATGACTGCGCCCCTGCAGCAGCGCCTCCGCCGCCGCGATGCCCGCCAACCCCGCCCGCCCCGCCGCAACCACCGCCCCCGGCGCAATCCCCGCCAGCCGCAGCCCGACCAGCAGCATGAGCGAGGCCGAAACGCTCATCACGATCCCCTCCCGCGCATCCGTGGGCACATAAAGCCCGCGCTCCGCCGCCTGCAGGATCGCGACATCCGCCACGCATGAGACGGCAAAGGTCGGCCAGCCCCGTTTGCGGCTGGCCTCGATGGCCTGCACGGTTTCCGTGGTCGTGCCGGACCGCGACAGCCCAAGCACCAGAATGTCGCCGGTGTCGGCCAGATAGCACTCCGGCCGCCGCGCCCATTCCGCCCCCGGCACCGCAATCGCCCTCTGCCCCGCCGCGTTGTAAGCACAGGCCAGCGACTGGGCGAGGTAATAGGACGTGCCGCACCCCACCACCACCACCGTCCCGGCGGTGATCTGCGGCACCTCCATCGCCAAGGCCGCCTCCCAATAGGGGAACTGGTCGCGGATCACGGTTTCGGTCATTGTCGTCATCATGCTGTCTCTCGGTCTTTGGCTGCATCCCGCAGCGATCTGGCCAACCGGCCCTGAAACTCGTCCCCCACATCCCAGCCCGCCGCCCGCGCCGCCGCCAGCACCGCGCCGCCCACCGGCGGCAGCACCGGGGCCACCGGGTCGCAACCCAGCGCATCCGCCACCATGTTGCGGACCGAGGGATTGCCCAGCACGCCCCCCGCGTAACTCCAGCGCATCGCGCCCACGCCCGCCGCCGCCCCTGCCGCCCGGCCCAGCGCCGCAAGCTCCCGCGCGGCGCGGCGCAAGATCGCGATCGCCTCGACATTGCCCGCCGCCGCCAGCGCCGCCACGGCCAGCGCCACCTGCGCCACATCGGCCCGCGCCGCCCCCCGCCCATAGGTCCAGGCGATCAGATCACCGCCGCCAATCCCCAGCGCCGCCAATATCGCGCGCGCAAACCCCGCCGCCCGCCGCCGCCCGTCCAGATGGCGGCTGACCAGCCCCAAAGCCTCGCGCCCGATCCAATAGGCCGAACCCTCGTCGCCAAATGCGTCGCCGAACCCGCCCGCCCGCGCCGTCCCCTTGCCCCCCCGCGCCCAGGCCATCGAGCCGGTGCCAGACAGGATCAGCACGCCCTCCCGCCCGCCCATCGCCCCCTCAAATGCCACATCCACGTCATTCCTGACCCGCGCCATGGGCCCAAGCAGCCGTCGCGCAACCGCCTCCTGGCGCGCGGAAATCTCGGCCACTTCGCTGAAATAGGGCAGGCCCAGCACGGCCGCCTGAACCTCGCCGACCCCCGCCACCATCGCGGCCAGCCGCCCCTCCCACTCCGGCCCGGCCATCGGGTCCAGACCCGGCCCCACACGGCGCTCCACGAGGCCAGACCGGTCGGCCAGCGCGATCTCGGTCTTGGTCCCGCCGCCATCCAGCCCCAGAACCCGCATCACGCAGGCCCCGCCAGTGTCAGCGCCACGCCCCAGTCGGCCAGCCGCGCCTGCCACTCGCCCGTCAGCCGCGGCTCGCTGATCACCCGCATCGCAGGCCCCATCCGCGCCACCGACCACGTCAGCCGCGCCCCGAACTTGTCGGCATCCGCCAGCACCACCACCCGCCCGGTCCGCGCCACCATCGCGGCGTTCAGCCGCGCCTCCTGCTCGTCCGCGCTGGAAATCTCGCCGTCCGCCCCCACCGCCCCCACGCCCAGAAACACCTGATCGAACCACAGCCGCCCCAGCGCATCCTCGGCCAATGGCCCCACCATCGAGGCGTTCTGCGGCCGCAGGCTCCCCCCCAACAGCGTCACCGCCACCTCGGGCACCGGCATCAACACCTGCGCCACCGCCAGACAATTGGAAAAGACATGGCATGGCACCGGGTTCAGCCGCAGCCGCCGCGCCAGTTGCAAGACCGTCGTGCCCGCGTCCAGAAACACCGCCGTATCCGGGCGCAGCATCTGCCACGCCGCCTCGCCAATCGCGCGCTTGGGCGCCAGATTGATCTGCTCGCGCGCCTCGAACGCCACCTCCGCGCCAGAGCCCTCCGCGATCCGCGCCCCGCCATGGCTGCGCAGGATCACCCCCGCCGCCTCCAGCTCCATCAGGTCGCGCCGCACCGTCGGTTCCGATACCCCGACCGCCTCGGCAATCTCACCGACCGAGGAATAGCCCTTCGTGAACAAATGTCGCCTGATGGCCGTGACCCGGTCCAGCTTCATCCCCACCCCCGTCGCTTGCGGCCATTCTGCGGCCAATTCAATCATTGTCAATCAATTTTCTGATCATTTACGATTGAAACGCCCGCCACACCCGCCTAAACTGATCGAAACGACCGGAGGACCCCATGACCACCGCCGCCCTTCTCGCCCTGCGCCCGGCCTTTCTTGCGGGCCGACCCACCGGCATAACTTCGGTCTGTTCGGCCCATCCGCAGGTCATCGGCGCCGCCCTCGCCCTTGGCCGCCAGACCCGGCACCCCGTGCTGATCGAGGCGACCTGCAATCAGGTCAATCAGGACGGCGGCTATACCGGCATGACCCCCGCCGATTTCCGCGACTTCACCCTCACCATCGCCGCCGACGAAGGCTTCGACCCCGCCCAACTTATCCTTGGCGGCGACCACCTCGGTCCCAACCCGTGGAAGGACCAGCCCGCGACCCAAGCCATGGACAAGGCCTGCGTGATGATCGCCGCCTATGCCGCCGCCGGGTTCAAGAAGCTGCATCTCGATTGCTCGATGTCCTGCGCGGGCGACCCCTCCCCCCTGCCCGATGCCACCATCGCCGCCCGCTCCGCCCGGCTTGCCGCCGTGGCCGAGGCCAATGCCACCGGCGAACGCCCGGTCTATGTCATCGGCACCGAGGTTCCCGTGCCCGGCGGCGCGCTCGAGGTGGTCGAACACCTGACCCCCACCACCCCCGACGCCGCCCGCGCCACCGTCGCCATCCACCACGCCGAATTCGCGTCCCACGGCATTGCCGGGGCGTTCAACCGTGTGATCGGCCTCGTGGTGCAGCCCGGCGTCGAGTTTGGCAACGAAAACGTCGTGGCTTACCGCCCCGACGCCGCCCGCGACCTCGTGGACGCCCTCGCCACGATCCCCGTGGTCTATGAGGCACATTCGACCGACTACCAGACCACCGCGGCGCTTGCGGCCCTCGTCCGCGACGGCTTTGCCGTGCTCAAGGTCGGCCCCGGCCTGACCTTCGCGCTGCGCGAGGCGCTCTACGGCCTTGATCACATCGCCAGCGCCCTTCACCCCGACCGCCCCACCACCCTGCAAGCCACGATCGAGCGTCTCATGCTGGCCAAGCCCGGCCATTGGGCGAAATACTATCCTGGGCTTCCCGACCACCAACGCCTGCAGCGCCATTTCAGCTATTCCGACCGCATCCGCTATTACTGGACCGATCCTGCGGCCATGCAGGCCGTGGCCGACCTCATGGCCCTTCTGGGCGAAGGCCCGCTGCCCGAACCCCTTATCAGCCAATATCTTGCACTCCTCTATCCCGCCGTGATGTCGGGTCAGACAGCCCCCACCGCCCCCGCCCTGATCCGCGCCGCGATCACCGCTGTCCTGACCCGCTATGACACCGCCTGCACCGGGGCAAATCCCGGCTGAAACCGGTCGCGTCACCGGTTAATTTCAGGTTAATGGAAACATCTAATATATTGTTTTTGATAAATAAAATGCGATGTCGTCAAAAGCGACATCTCGAACCTCCTTGCCCCAAAACAGAAGAAAGCGGTTGTATCCCCGCCCTCTTGTCCGCAAGACTGGCCCCATTCCCCGCCGCAGGAGCCCGCCAATTGCCCCTCCCTCCCTTCCGTTTCAAGGCCGCGCCATGCTGATCGGCATCGATTGGGGCGGGACCAAGATCGAGGGCGTGGCGCTGTCGCCCGACGGGGCTGAACTTGCCCGCCTGCGCGTCGATACCCCGCGCCACGATTACCAGGGCTGCCTTGCTCGGATCGTCGAGATGATCGCTTCGCTTGAGGCGCAGACCGGCCAGCGTGGCTCCATCGGCATCGGCATTCCCGGCTCGCTGGAACCGGTCAGCCGGCTTGGCAAGGGCGCCTCCTCGACCTGGCTTCTGGGCCAGCCCGTCGAAGC
>JANMCI010000299.1:0-1920 GCA_031361245.1 Rhodobacterales bacterium | reverse complement strand
TGAAATCGGCGGACCAACCCGACATCGCAGCCCCCGATCTGCCCTACCTCCCCCCCATGCCCCGCAGCTTTCGCCCCCGCATCGGCCTGATCGGCGCGGGCGGCATCGCCGCCGCCCATCTGGACGCCTACCGCACGGCGGGCTGGGAGGTTGCCGCGATCTGCAACCGCACGATCGACAAGGCCCGCGCCAAGGCCGCCGAGTTTGCCCCCGCGGCCCGCGTCACGCAGGATCCGCAAGACCTGATCGGTGACCCCGCAATCGACGTCCTTGACATCACCCCCCATCCCGCCGACCGCCTGCCCCTGATCAAAGCCGCCCTCAAGGCCGGCAAACACGTCCTGTCGCAAAAGCCCTTCGTGCTGGACCTCGACGAGGGCGAGGCGCTTGTCGCCCTCGCCCGCCAGAACGGCGTCAAGCTCGCGGTCAACCAGAATGGCCGCTGGGCACCGCATCTCAGCTACATCCGCCACGCCGTCCGCGCGGGCCTTGTGGGGGATCTCATCAGCGTCCACGCCTCGCTGCACTGGAACCACGGCTGGATCGCCGGCACCCCGTTCGAGCGCATCGCCCCCCTGATCCTGTACGATTTCGGCATCCACTGGTTCGACTTCGTCTCCAGCCTCACCGGCCCCCGCGCCACCCATGTCTTTGCCACCGCCGCCCGCGCCAAGGGTCAGACCGCCGCCGTGCCGCTTCTGTCGCAAGTCCTGATCCGCCTTGACCACGGTCAGGCCTCGCTGATCTTCGACGGCAGCACCCCCTATGGCCCCCGCGACACCACCTTTGTCGCCGGCACCAAAGGCTCGCTGCAAAGCGATGGCCCCGACCTTGGCAGCCAGGGCGTCACCCTCACCACCGCTCAGGGCCGCGCCCGGCCCGCCCTCACCGGCACCTGGTTCAACGACGGCTTTCGCGGCGCCATGGGCGCTCTCCTTGTCGCCATCGAGGATGATACCGAACCCGCCAACGGCGCTGCCGAAAACATCCACAGTCTCGCCCTCGCCTTTGCCGCCATCCAGTCCGCCCGCACCGGACAGGAAGTCGCCACAGGCACGGCGCGCCGCCTCATCCTCTGACCCCGAGCCACCACGATGGTCCCCGATCCCCGCCATTATCTGTCCAGAAATATCCCACGGGGGAGGACACACTGGTTCCCCGAACCAGTGTGTCCCGGGGGTGTGAAACCCCCGCGCGCCGCCTGCCAAAAGGAGACCCCATGACCCGTGTCCTCATCATCGGCCTTGGCAACATGGGCCGCAGCCATGCCCTTGCCCATCACCACGCCGGCTCCACCATTGTCGGCCTTGTTAACCGCTCCACCCCCGGGCTGCCCGCCGAGCTTGCCCACTGCCCCCAGTTCCGCACGGCGGACGAAGGTCTGGCCCACAAGCCCGACCTCGTCGTCATCGCCACCTATTCCGACAGCCATGCCGACCTTGCGATCCGCGCCATGGAACAGGGTGCCCATGTCTTCGTCGAAAAGCCTCTTGCCACCACTGTTGCGGATGCCGAACGGGTCGTCGAAACCGCCAAACGCCTGAACCGCAAGCTCGTCGTCGGCTACATCCTGCGCCACCATCCGTCGTGGACCCGGCTTATCGCCGAGGCGCGGGCGCTGGGCGGGCCTTACGTGTTCCGCATGAACCTGAACCAGCAGTCCAGGGGGCATGAGTGGCAGGTCCACAAGGCGCTGATGCAGACCACCTCGCCGCTGGTCGATTGCGGCGTCCACTATGTCGACGTGATGTGCCAGATCACCGACGCCGCCCCGGTCCGCGTACAGGGCATCGGCCTGCGCCTCAGCGACGAAATCGCCCCCGAGATGTACAATTACGGCCAGTTGCAGGTGATCTTCGCCGATGGCTCGGTCGGCTGGTACGAGGCGGGCTGGGGTCCGATGATGTCCGAAACCGCCTT
>JANMCI010000295.1:0-2704 GCA_031361245.1 Rhodobacterales bacterium | reverse complement strand
CCAATGACCTCGGCCCCCTTTTCATAGACCGTCGCGGTATAGAAATTGTTGATTTCAATGAAACTTTCAGGACGAACCGGATGGGCCAGCGGGCCGCCGTCCTCGCGGAACTGCCGGGCGCGGAGTTGCAGCACATCTTCGATCCGCTTCACATCATGCGAGCGCATGTCGCCAGTGAATTGCTGATCGCGAAACACCGTCAGCCCTTCTTTCAGACAGAGCTGGAACCAGTCGCGGCAGGTGATGCGGTTGCCGGTCCAGTTGTGGAAATACTCATGGGCGACGACACCTTCGATGCGGTTGTAATCGTCGTCCGTGGCGGTCTCGGGCGAGGCCAGCACAAGCTTGGAGTTGAAGATGTTCAACCCCTTGTTCTCCATCGCGCCCATGTTGAAATCGTCGACCGCCACGATGTTGAACACATCGAGATCGTATTCGCGGCCATAGGTCGTCTCGTCCCAGCGCATCGAACGGATGAGACTGTCCATCGCATAGGCGCAGCGGTCTTCGTCGCCCTTTCTGACCCAGATGTTGAGGTCAACCTTGCGACCCGACGCCGTGGTGAAGTGGTCGGAATGGGCGACAAGATCGCCTGCCACCAGCGCGAACAGATAGGATGGTTTGGGCCACGGGTCGGTCCATTCGGCCCAGCCGGGCCCGCTTGCACCTGGGTTGCCGTTGGACAAAAGCACGGGCAGGTCGCTTTCCACGCGCACATGAAACGGTGCCATCACATCTGGGCGGTCGGGGTAGAAGGTGATGTGACGAAAGCCTTCCGCCTCGCACTGGGTGCAGTAGAGGCCGCGCGACATGTAAAGACCCTCAAGGGCGGTATTGCCCTCGGGGGCGATCTCGACCTCGGTTTCAAGGACGAAAGCGGTGTCGGGAAGCCGGGCGGCCGGGATGGTCAGGCCCCGCGCGTCCGGGGTCACGGCCAATGACGTACCATCCAGCGTGCAGGAGATCAGGCGCAGATCCTCGCCATGGAGGAACAGATCATGCCGTCCGGGCCGGGCCGGATTGGGGCTGAGCGTGAGGCTGGCCAGAACACGCGTGGCCTGCGGGGCGAGGCGGAAGGTCAGATCAACCCGGTCGATGACATGGGTGAAGGGCTGATAGTCGGCAAGATGGATCGTCTGCGGCGCGTCGGTCATAAGCTGCTCCCCCTGTTTGACCGCAGGGATAGACCCTGCCGCCGGACAAGGGAAGTCAGAGCGTGGCGGCGAGCGCCGCGAGTTTGCCAAGGGTCTGCATGCCCAGACGGTCGGCCCCGAAGCCGAGGGCGCGTGTCTTGGCCTCGGCACTGGGGAGGGTGATGGTCTGGGTGATCCGTGTGCCCTGCCCTTCGGGTTCTAGGGTGACCACGACTGTCATCGGCGGGGTGGTGTCGTCGTCGGCGTCCATCAGGAATTCCAGCCTGCGGGCCGGTATCTGGGTGGTAAAGCGGTGGCGGTTGGGAAAGACGGTGCCGTCGGGTGCTATCATGTCAAAACGCCACTGCCCACCGACAGTCAGGTCGATCTCTTTGGTATGGCAGGAAAATCCGTCCGGCCCAAACCAGCGCGGCAATAGCGCGGGATCGGTCCAGCAGCGCCAGACCTTGTCCGGGGCGGCGTCGATCAGGCGGGTCAGGATCAATTGGCGGTCCTGGGTCATAGGGTGCGCGCCAGCTCTTCCAACTGGTCGGTGGCAATGCCCCAACCGACATGAAAGCCCATCTCTTTATGCTTGTGGGCATCCGCGGGGCTGCGGTGACGGGCGACGGCGCGGTAGCGCGTGCCGCTGCCTTCGGGCGCGAAGGTCAGAATGGCGGCAAAGGCCAGACCCGCGCCGGATTCGGGCACCGCGACGGGAGCGTAATCGGCGCCGAAGATGTCGGTGAACACAAGTTTGCGCTCTGGGATCACCTCAAGAAAGCTGCACTCATTGGGCACGATCTCGCCGTCTGGCCCGTTCATCAGGGTGAAAAAGCGGCCACCGGGGCGCAGATCGACAACAGCCCCGGATACCGACCACGGCTTGGGGCAGAACCACTGGCAGATGAGTTTGGGGTCAGTCCAGCAGCGCCAGACCAGAGCGGGCGAGGCTTTCAGAACGCGGTTCAGTTCAAGGTCCAGTTCGGGATTGATGTCCATCCGGCATCCTTTCAGGAAAGCGTAGTGAGCAGCGCTTCCAGCCGGTCGGTCCGCGCTTCCCAGAGGGCGCGCTGGTGCTGCATCCAATCTGCGGTGGCGGCAAGCGTTTCGGGGCGGGCGGTGCAATAGCGTGTCCGGCCGGTCTTTGCCGTGGTGATCAACGCGGCCTCCTCCAGCACCTGAAGGTGGCGCATGATCGTGGGAAGGGCGAGCCCGGTCGGGCGGGCAAGTTCGGACACTGGCACCGCCCGTTGCCCCAATCGCGCCAACATGGCGCGGCGGGTCGGATCAGACAGGGCCTGAAAGATCAGCGAGAGGTTCGGATCATGATTAGCCATGTAGCTAAGTAACACAGCCTGCCGCCGTTGAAAAGGGGCGGAATGTCGCGGCAAAAGTTGCGGTGCGGCGATTAACCTTGGCGCATTGAGTGTGTATCAGGCGGTTGGGCGGGAATGGAAGCGCCGCAATGCTTGCCTGCATCTGGTTTTGAGTATCACATGGCCTCACGCTCGGGGTTTTCGGAGGAATACATGTCCACACGTGTTGCGCGCGGCAGCTTGCAGGTCGAT
>JANMCI010000258.1:0-12315 GCA_031361245.1 Rhodobacterales bacterium | reverse complement strand
GCCGCCGCGGCACAGATAGGGCGCATCGACGCCCGCCGCCTCGATCGCCTCCAAAAGCGACTGATGCGTCCCGACCGTGACCGCCTTGCCCGAGAGCGCCAGCTGCGCCGTGAACACCTGCCCGGTGCCGGGGGCGAGGAACTCCTCGAAATGCACGGCCGCCACGGGCCACCCCGCCGCCTCGGCCGTGGCCCGCACCCAAGCCAGCATACCCTTCGGCCCGCAAACATAAAGATGCGTCCCGATCGGTTGGCGGTTCAGCAGGGATTTCAGGTCGATGACCATGCCCTCTTCGTCGAAATAGGTGTGTATGCGGTCGCCATGGGCGGCCTTTAGCTCGTCCATATAGGCGCCAAGGCTGCGGCTGCGCGCGGCGTAATGCAACTCGAACCGCCCGCCCAGCCGCGCAAGCTGCCGGATCTGCGCCAGAAACGGCGTGATCCCGATGCCACCGGCGATCATCAGATGCTTGCGGGCGCGGGTGTCCAGCGGGAACAGGTTCAACGGATGGCTGATCACCATCTCCATGCCCGGTGACACATGCCCATGCATGAAAAGCGACCCGCCCCGCCCCGCGTCGTCCCGCCGGACCGAGATCGAATAGCCGCTGGTATCCTCCGGATCGCCCATCAGCGAATAGGGATTGAGCCGGCGTTGCCCATGGTCATCCATCTCGACCACGACATGGCTGCCACCCGAAAACGCCGGCAGCGGCCCGCCATCGCGCGCCACGAACCGGAACCGCTTGATCAGCACGTTGACCTCGACCACCTCGGCCACCTTGACCGCCAGCTTTGCCCCGCCGCTCATTGGAACCGCTCCACAGCGGGCGGAACCTTGCCCGGATCCTCCGCGTCGATATTCACCCCCTGAAACGCCGCGATCCGGCGCGAGTAATGGTCGCGCACGAACAGATTGAGCCCGCAATGGCTGCACTGGAACGGATCGGTGCGGACATTCTCGGTGATGCCCTTGCAATGCACGCATTGCACCCGCCGCACCGTCGATCCGCGATGTTCCTTCTGGATGGCGTTGTAGGGAAAGCCCGTGGCCATGATGTCGCGCTCCGCCTGCCCCATCAAACCCTCGGTCCCGGCAAGGTAGAACTGCGTGCCCATATGGGCATCCTGCAGCACCCGCGCCAGACGCGGCAGCATCGCCGGGATCGTCGGCGCCCGGTAGAACTGCGCCGCCCCCAGCGCCCGCAGCGCCGCACCATCGTCCGTGCCATTCGGCCCCGGCACATAGATCACATGCATCGCCGCCAGCATCGCCGCCCGGTCCGCCGCGCGGGCCAACATGTCGCGCACCGCCCCCGCCCCCTCGCCATCGGCGATGACAAGGTGATGGCTCCCCGGCCGGGGCTCCAGCACGCCATAAACCGGGCGGCTCTTGATCGACGGCGGGAAGAGGGTCTTGCTCATTATCTGTCTCTAAATATCCCCGCCGGAGGCTGCGGCGGCACGGCCAGGTGCCTCCGGCGGGAGTATTTCAAAAGGTGCAATTGCAGCAGCTCAGCCCAGCACCGAGCGGCGTTCTTTCTTCACGTCATAGAAGGGCAGCGAATGGGTCACTGCCTTGATCGGGCCATGGGTGGCGCAGCGCACTTCCAGCTTGGTCGTGTCATTGGCGCAATCGACCGGCAGGCGGGCGATGGCGACATTGTGCTTGTTCAGCGGCGAATACATCGCCTGCGTGACCAGACCGACCTTTTTGCCATCGCGGTACACCGGCGCCCCGTTGCCCGGCGCATTGGTGCCCTCCAGCTTCAGGCCCCAGATCTTGAAGCGCTCTTTGCCCTTCAGTCGGTAATGCTCCTCCGCACCGCGGAAGCCCACCTTGCCGGGCGAGACGGTGAAATCGAGGCCCAGTTCCCACAGCGTGTCGCCCGGTCCTTCGGTGTCGAACGGATACATCTCCGAATTGTCGAAAGGGAAGAACAGAAGGTAGCTTTCCGTGCGCAGCATGTCGAGCGTGGTGAACCGGCAGGGAATGATCCCCATGGCCTTGCCCTCGTCCAGAATCCGGTCCCAGATCATCCCGGCATCCTGACCGCGGCAGAAGATCTCGTATCCGCGCTCGCCGGTATAGCCGGTGCGGCTGAGCGTGATCGGCTTGCCGAACAGCGAGGCCCCCATATGGGCGAAATAGGGAAGCTGGCGCACGCCCGGGACATGCTTTTCCAGATAGTCCACGGCCAGCGGCCCTTGCAGCGACAGATCGTGCAACTGATCGTCAAAGCGGATCGAGACGTCACGCCCGGTGGCGGCCATCGTCAGTTGTTCGTGCCCCTGCCCCGAGCCGTGGACGACAGTGAACGTATCGGGCCCAAACCGGTAGATCACGCAGTCGTCGACGAACTTGCCCGCGTCATTCAACATGCAGGCGTAGACGGCGCGGCCCGGCATCAGCTTTTCCATGTTCCGCGTCGTCGCGCGTTCGATCACATGGCTCGCCGCCGGCCCGGTGATATGGACCTTTTTCAGCCCCGAGACATCCATCAGACCTGCCTTGGTGCGAATGGCCATGTATTCGGCATTGGGATCACCGGCATAGGACCACGCCGTGCCCATGCCGGACCAGTCCTCAAGGTTGGACCCCAAGGCACGGTGACGGTCCATCAAGGCCGAGAATCGCCAGGAATTCGTCATCGGAAATACTCCCCCTCCACGTTTTCTTGGGCAAAGAGTGGGTCGAAGCGGTTCAAAAAGCAATACTCAAGTGCAACATATTTTCTTGCCAGCAAACAAACCCCCGCCCCGCCAATGACGAAAGGGGCGCCGAAGCGCCCCTTTGCAGGTCTTGTCGCGGCGTCAGACCGGAAGCTGGAAATACCAGTTGGCGCTGAACACCACCAGCGCCCCCAGGGCCAGCGCCAGATAGGGCAACATGCCCGCCTTGCGCTCGCCCATCTCGCCTTCCTTCAGGCCAAGCTCCGCCATGGCCTCGGCCGGGAACCTGCCGCCGTCCTGCATGTAGTGGCGATAGGCAAAGACCGGGATGATCAGCGCCGCAAAGACCAGCCCCGACACCAGCGCGTCCGAATAGCCCCAGACCTTGGCCCCCGCGCCAAGGAACAGCGCGTTCACAAAGGCCAGCAGGGTGTTGACCGCCAGCAGCCAGTTCGGCGCTTTCCACGGCCGGGCAATGTGGCCCGAGTCGATGCGGTGTATCCAGCCCGCGTTCAGGTTCAGGAAGTTGAAGATGATGTAACCGACATTCGAGATGGCGAGGACATAGAAGTAGCCCGCGATGTCGGACGCCAGCGCCAGCAGGATCAGGTTGAAGCCGAAGTCGGTCCACATCGCGCCGACCGGCGCGCCATGGCGGTTGACGCGGCTGAGGTATTTCGGCAGCCAGCCATCCTTGGAGCCTTGGTAAAGCGTCCGAGACGACCCCGCCATGGCCGTCATGATGGCCAGAAACAGCGCCATGATCATCAGGATCACAAAGATCTGGGTGACGACCTTGCCCCCGCCGACCATGTTGCCCAAGGCCTCGCCGATGCCCGTGCCGTCCACGATGCCGGCGGCCAGCATGCCTTCCTGCCCGAGCACGCCCTGAAAGGCGAAGGGGATCAGGAAGTAGAAGACGCAGCACAGCAGACCCGAATAGAAGATGGCGCGGAAGGTGTCGCGCTTGGGATCGCGCAGCTCGGAGGTGTAGCAGACCGCCGTCTCGAACCCGTAGGTCGACCAGGCCGCGATATAAAGGCCGCCAAGAAACAGCGTCCAGCCGCCGTTGCTCCACGTGCCATCGACGCCCGAATAGGCGGCGGTCGGCGGCAGAAGCCCGGTTACATTGGCCGACTGGATCGCCCCGGTCAGGATTGGAACCAGACCGACCAGCAGCAAGGGCACCAGCACGATGATGGCAAGGATCTTCTGGGCCGAGGCCGTGTTGGCGATGCCGCGGTGCTGGATGGCGAACATCACCAGCATCAGGACGACCCCGATGATGAAGGTCGCGTTGAAATGCAGCGTGCCGATGCCCGGAACGGCGAACGAGGCCGCCTCCCACGTCCGGAAGGCGGGGGTCAGGGCAGTTACCGCATCTGCCGAAGCCACCGCCTTGATGGCGTCAGCGGGCAGGGTGCCGGCATTGGCTGCGATGTAATCCACCACGGCCTGAGTGGTTTCGGTATAGTTGGCCGCGTTGGCACTGATCCAGTCGATCACCATCTGGCTGTCAGCCGCCGGGATCGGGAACAGCGCGTTCAGGATGTAGCCCGCCGCGATCGAACAGCCCAAGGACAGCACCGGCGACCACGCGAACCAGTTGCACCACACCGACAGGGGCGCGATCAGTTTGGAATAGCGCAGCCACGCCGTGGCGCCATAGACCGACGCGCCGCCCGACTTGTTGCCGAACATCCCCGCCATCTCGGCATAGGTAAAACTTTGCAGAAAGCCCATGATCATCGAGATGATCCAGACGAGGAACGCAAGCTTGCCCGTGGTCCCGGCGATGCCGCCGATCGAGAACAGCACAAGGGGCGGAACCCCCGCTGCCACCCAGAACGCCCCTTTCCAGTCCAATGCCCGGACAAGCTGGCCCTGACCAGCCTGCCCCGCGTCGGTTTCCATTGTCATGAAGTCCACTCCCTTGTTTTCATTCTTGGCGCCGTCGTCGCGCGGCGTGGTCAGCGGCCGGACCTGCGTCCGGATGCCGCAGAGAAAATCACGGGTGCGCGATCAAATCCACAAGAAATTTATCTGCAAGAAAAAAAGTTTCCCCACTGTCGCATAAGCCGGCCATTCGCCTGTTCCGGCGGCGGATCAGCGCTGAACGCCCGGAAAAAACCCGGCACTTGACGCCGGGGCCGGTGAGGTGTGGCTCAGCTTTTCAGATAGCTTTCCATCGAATCCTCCAGCGCGTCCTGCCACGGGGTGTGGTGCAGCGGCGCCATCGTCCCGGTGATGACGGACGCATAGGCGTGGTCGCGGAAGGTCATGATCCCCGCCTTCTTGTGGTCCTTCCACGCAAAGAACGCCTCGCAGGCCCCGTCCACATCGAACGCCGGGTAATCCGTCTCGGCGATCAGCTCTTTCACATAATCGCCCTGATAGTGGATCGCGTCATGCGCGTCCTTGCCGGCATCCTCGCGCGCAACCCGCTCCGCCACATCGCGGACCAGCACCGCCTTGTCGCCCGGCACCGCAATTCGCCCCAGGATCACGTCGCGCACCCACCAGCCTTGGGCGTCGAACATGTTGAAGGTGAACCACTGGTCCTGCATCCCCAGAAAGAACAGCTTGGGGTTATGCACCCACGCCACCCCCTTATAAAGATCCGCCGTCGCCAGCCGGTTGCGGGTCTTGAGGCGCAGATCGTCGGGCAGGAACGGGAAATGGTGCTGATAGCCGGTGCACAAAATGATCGCATCGACCTTCTTGGACGAGCCGTCCTTGAAATAGGCCGTGTTCTCATCCACCCGCTTCAGCAGCGGCACCTCTGTCCAGTTGCCGGGCCAGTCGAACCCCATCGCCGCCGTCCGGTGCGACACCGTGACCGACTTCGCCCCGTATTTCCAGCATTGCGAGCCAATGTCCTCGGCCGAATAGGACGTGCCGACGATCAATATATCCTTGCCCTTGAACTCCATCGCGTCGCGGAAATCGTGGGCGTGCAGGATGCGGCCGTTAAAGCTGGGAAAGCCCGGAAACTCCGGCACATTCGGGGTCGAGAAATGGCCCGAGGCGATGATGACATTGTCAAAATCCTCGGAATACATCCGGTCGGCCTTCAGATCATGCGCCGTCACCGTGAAATTGCCCCGCCCGTCTGAACCGCCGTCAGCGTTGTACTGGACAAACCGCACCGGCGTGCGAAAGCGGATCCAGTCGCGCACCCCGGCCTTTTTCACCCGGCCCTCGATATAGTCGAACAGCACGGCGCGCGGCGGATAGGATGCGATCTGCTTGCCGAAATGCTCCTCGAAACTGTAATCCGCGAATTCCAGCCCCTCTTTCGGGCCGTTCGACCACAGATAGCGGTACATAGAATTGTGCACCGGCTCGCCGTATTCATCCAGACCGGTGCGCCAGTTGTAATTCCACAGCCCCCCCCAGTTCTCCTGCTTTTCAAAACACACGATCTCCGGGATCTCGGCACCCTTGGCCTTGGCCGACTGAAAGGCGCGCAGCTGGGCAAGGCCCGACGGTCCGGCCCCGATGACGGCGATGCGTTTTTTCATTCAGTTCTCCCTTGGACGAGGCGGCGAGTCGCAGCCCTTTTGCGGCAGACTAGTGACCCCAATCCGACTGTCAACTTTTCTTCCTGAGATGAAACGTGGGAGATGCGCGTTTGCCGCTGGCCCAATGCCGCACGACAAGCGCTCGAACAGCCAAAGGCGCGGCATCCCCCACCCTACGCCTTTGTCACCACTTTCAGCTTTTCGATCCCCAGCATCTTCATCGCGACCTTCTCGTAATAGGGCTCGGGCGTCCCCTTGCGGACCTTGCGCAGAAAGTATTTCTCGAACCCCACCTTGGCCAGATGCACCCATTTGCCCGACGACGACCAGTTCACATTGCGCGGCGGTATCTGCGGCTGGGCGACAAAGGCTATTCCGCTGTCGCCGAAATCGGCCAGACAGACCGCGTTCCATGTCGCCACATTGTCAGGCTCCTGCCCGCGCAGACACTGCCCGATGTTCAGCGCCGCAGCCGTCACCATGCTCTCGATCATGAAACCGGTTTTCGGCACCCCGCAGGGCACCGGTGTCGGCCCCATCGGCGGGATCGCCACGCAAACCCCCACGGCATAGACATTCTTGTATTTCGGGTTGCGCTGGAACTTGTCCACGATGGTAAAGCCGCGCGGGTTCGACAGACCCTCGATGCCCGCCACCGCCTTGATGCCGCGAAACGCCGGCAACATCATCGCATAGGCAAAGGGCAGCTCGCGCGTGCCCCTGACGCTGCCGTCCTCGGCAATCTCCTCGACCGTCATCTTGCCGGCTTCCACCTTCTTCACCCGGCTCGAGGTCATCCATTTGATGTGCTTGCCCCGCATCTCGCTTTCCAGCAGCCCCTTGGTGTCGCCCACCCCGTCCAGCCCCAGATGGCCGATATAGGGCTCCGAGGTGACAAAGGTCATCGGCACCTTGTCCCGCAGCTTGGCCCGCCGCAGGGCCGTTTCCAGAATGAAGGTGAACTCGTAGGCCGGCCCGAAACACGACGCGCCCTGCACCGCCCCCACCACGATCGGCCCGGGGGCCTTGCAAAACGCCTCAAAGGCGACATGCGCCCGCTCGGCGTGGTCGATGTGACAGATCGACTGGGTGTGCCCCTCCGGCCCCAGACCCTCGATCTCGTCAAAAGCCAGCTCCGGCCCCGTGGCCAGCACGATATAGTCATAAGAGATGCTGCGCCCGTCGACCAGTTGCAGCCGGTTCTCCTCGGGGTAAAGCCGCTCGGCCGCCACCGGGATGAAATCGATGCCCTTTTTCGCCATCGTCCCGCTCAGATCGACCGAGATGTCGGCCCGCTCGCGCCAGCCCACCGCGATCCACGGATTGGAGGGGACGAAATGATATTTCGGGTCCTTGGTGACGACCGTGATCCTGTCGCCCTTGCCGATCTGGTCCGCCAGTTCATACGCCATGACAGAGCCGCCAAGCCCGGCCCCCAGCACCACGATATGCGCCATTTTCTCCCCCTTTGATGTGATACCCGCCCACCTGCGGCGGGCCGGAAGACAGCGATCCGAAAGAAATATATACCGATATTGGCATTGTTTTGGGTCAAGGCAACTGTGACAAATGATTGCAGCCCATTGCGCGTCGCCCCACGCGCCGCGGGTGGGAAAAAGGCGCTGCGACACCGGTTAATTTCAGGTTAATGAAACCGTGTAACACTATGATATATAGATATAAAACACGATGTCGCTTTTGACGACATCGCGCGACATCGCCGCTATTCGCCCTCAAATCGCAGGATGGCAAGGCTGCGTTCCCGCTCGTTCACCGCCAGACGGCGGTTGATCGGGGCATGGGCGCGCGAGGCGCAATTGGCCCGCTCACACAGATAGCAGTTCAACCCGATTTCAACCGGACGCAGTCGGCCCAGATCGATCCCGTCGGCATAGACAAGGCGCGGCGCATAGGCCACGTCACACCCGAGCCCGATCGCAAAACGGGGGGCGGGCGCCGAATGGCTGCCCCCGGCCCGGGTGACCGTGCGGGCAAAGCTGAAATAGCTTGCCCCCTCCGGCATCCGGATGATCTGGGTCTGCACCTGATCCGGCCCCTCGAAAGCGGCATGGATGTTCCACAAGGGGCAGGTCCCGCCAAAGCGCGAAATCGCAAAGCGCCCGGCCGAGAACCGCTTCGAGATATTGCCGGCCCGGTCGACCCGGACAAAGAAAAAGGGAATCCCGCGGGCGTCGGGGCGCTGCAAGGTCGACATCCGGTGGGCCGTCTGCTCATAGCTCGTGCCAAAGCGGTGGCTGATCAGCTCGACATCATAGCGCAGGCTCTCACAGGCCGCGAGAAAGCGGCGATACGGCATCAGCAAGGCGGCCGCGAAATAATTGGCCACCGTGACCCGCCCCAGCACCAGTGCCTGCGGATCGGTCAGCCCCGATTGCGCCAGTGTCGCCGCCATCACCGCGTCCTGCTCCAGCCGGGCCAGCAGCACCCCGATCTGGAACCTGCGGCTCGCCTCGCCCAGCAGTTCGGACAGCATCAACTCGCGCCGGTGCGGGTCGAACCGCCTGAGCTGCTCTCCCATCACGTTGGACGGCAGGATGCGCACCCTGATGCCGTGCTCACTCAGCCGCCCGGCAAGCTCGATATGCGGCACCGCCCGCTGCAACCCCAACTCCTCCGCCATCGCTTCCGCTTCCCGGTCAAGGGTGTCGAGGTAGTTGCGGTTGTCATAAAGCCAGTTGCGAACCGCCTCGACCGGCATCGACGCATCCGCCAACGCCTCGACCTTGTCGCGGTCGGTCAGCGGGTTCGCGTCCGAAAGCTGGTGCAACGCCTGCACCACAAAGCGCTCATGCAGCCTGACAAGGGCCTGCGCAATCCGCGGCGAGGCCTGCAGCACCGCCTCGATCTCCACCCGCGACACCGCACCCGCCTCCAATGCGGGATCCTTCAGCGCCGCCTCGAAATCCGAGGTCAACTGGGCGTTGGAGCTTGGCGCCAGTTCCGAGATGTTCAGGTCATAAACCTCCGCCAACCGCAGCAGCAACTTCGCCGACGCTGGTCTCTGATCCGCCTCGATCAGCGTGATGTAGCTCGCCGACACCCCCAGTTCCGCCGCCATCTGGCCCTGTGTGAGCCCCAACGACTGGCGCAACACCTTGAGCCTTTGGCCGATGATCAGTTTTTCGCTGCGCTTTGACATTATGACAAACCTTACAGTTTCTGTAATTGCACATGACCTGACTGACAACCGCACCCAATCGCACAACAATTATAATGCACATGCGGCATGACATTACTAGTGTGACATTACACAACTGTCGGAGGGAATTCTCATGCCGCTTGATCGCCCCGCGCAAACCACGACACCAGCCGTCTTGCGCAGTGTGCCGGGAGTGGCCCAGGTTCTGACCCCCGAAGCCTTGGTCTTCCTGGCAGAGTTGCAGGCACGCTTTGGCCTGCGGCTTCATGCGCTCATGGTTGCCCGCACGCGCCGCCAGTCGCACTACGACGCCGGCCGGTTGCCGAATTACCGCGACGACACGATCGACATCCGCCGCGGCATCTGGCAGGCCGATCCGGTCCCGCAGACCCTGCTCGACCGCCGCGTGGAAATCGCCGCCCCGGTCGAGCGCAAGGCGATGGTTGCAGCCTTCAATTCGGGCGCCAATGTCTATGTGGCCGATTTCGAGGACATGACTTCGCCCAGCTTTGGCAACATCATCGCCGGCCACGCCAATCTGCTTGACCACCGCGACGGCACTCTGGAATTTGACGATGCATCCGGATCGGCGCAGCGGCTTACCTCCAAGCCAGCCGTCCTGATGGTGCGTCCCCGTGGCCTGCACCTTCAGGAGGCCAACGTCTTGCTTGCCGGCCAGCCGGTATCGGCGGCCCTGTTCGATTTCGGACTGAACGCCTTTCATTGCGGGCGTGCATTGGCAGCCACTGGACAGGGGCCGTTCTACTATTTGCCCAAACTGGAATCGCTGGAAGAGGCGCGCTTCTGGAACGAAGTCTTCGTCCACACGCAGGACCGCATCGGCCTGCCGCGCGGCACGATCAAGGCCACCGTTCTGATCGAGACCCTGACCGCCGCCTTTGAGATGGACGAGATCGTCTGGGAACTGCGCGAGCACATCTCCGGCCTGAACTGTGGCCGCTGGGATTATGTGTTCAGCTATATCAAGTCGCTGCGCAATCATGCCGAGTACGTGCTGCCGGACCGCGACCAACTGGCGATGGACGGCGGATTTCTGGCCACCTACATCGCGCGCGTCGTGAAGGTCGGACACCGTCGCGGCATTCACGCCATCGGCGGCATGGCCGCTCAGGTGCCGATGGTTGACGATCCGGCGGGCAATGAGGCCGCGATGGCGAAAGCCCGCGCCGAACAGATGCGCGAGGTTGCCATGGGCAACGACGGCACGTTTGTCGCCACGCCGGAAATGGTGCCCGTCGCACGCGCGGTCTTTGACGAAGAGATGCAAGGCATCCACCAGATCCGCGTCCCCCGTCAGTATTACCGGATCGAACCCGAGATGCTTTTGCGCCCGCACAAGGGCCAGATCACCGAAGCGGGGGTTCGCAGCAACATTTCGGTGGCGATCACCTATCTGGCGGGCTGGCTGTCGGGCCGTGGCGCCGTGCCGATCAACCACCTGATGGAAGATGCCTCGACCGTCGAGATCTGCCGCACCCAGCTTTGGCAATGGATCCGCCACCATGCCGAGGTTCAACTGGCCGCGGGCGGGACGCGGCGGCTGGATGCCGACTGGCTGGGCGAGCTTTTGCAGGCCGAGATCGTCGCGGTCCTCGACCGGCTGGGCCCCAACGGCTTTCACCGCGGCCACTATGCGTCTGCTGCGCGGATTGTCCACGAGGCCGTCACCGCGCCGCAACTGCCGGATTTCATCACGGTTCAGGCCTATGCGCTCTTGAATGCGCTGGATTGACCACAAACTGACTTTGACCAAAGGACCGAACCCATGACCACTACCAAAAGCTATGCCGCCCTGCGCGCCGAGGTTTCAGCGCGTTACCCTTCGGGACAGACCACGGCGGGCATCACTGTGGACGACATCGTCCAGCTTAAGCTGCAAAACAGCTATGACACCCATCTCGACATCGCCCGCGCAATGGCATCGGTCATGCGGGCCGACATGGCGGAATATGACGCCGATCATTCCAAGTTCACCCAGTCGCTGGGCTGCTGGTCGGGTTTTCACGCCCAGCAGATGATCAAGTCGGTCAAGCGGCTGCGCGGTACGACCAAGGGGGCCTATGTCTATCTGTCGGGCTGGATGGTTGCGGGCCTCAGAAACCGCTGGGGTCATCTGCCCGACCAGTCGATGCATGAAAAGACCGCCGTCGCCGATCTGATCCAGGAGATCTACACCTCGCTGCGGCAGGCCGATGAGGTGGCGATGAATGACCTCTTCAAGGCCCTGACGGCGGCCCGCAAGGCGGGTGACAAGGTGGCCGAGACCAAGGCGATCGCAGCAATCGACGGGTTTGAAAGCCATGTCGTGCCGATCATCGCCGATATCGATGCGGGGTTCGGCAACGAACATGCGACCTACCTTCTGGCCAAGGAACTGATCAAGGCCGGGGCCTGCTGCCTGCAGATCGAAAATCAGGTGTCGGACGCCAAGCAATGCGGCCATCAGGACGGCAAGGTCACCGTCCCGCGCGAGGATTTCATCGAAAAGCTGCGGGCCTGCCGGCTGGCGTTCGAGGAACTGGGTGTTGATGACGGCGTGATCGTGGCCCGCACCGACAGTCTGGGGGCGGGCCTCACGCAAAAGGTGCCGGTGTCGGCGGCTCCGGGGGATCTCGCGGCGGAATACACCAAATGGCTGAAGACCGAGGCGATCACGCCGGCCAAGCCGATGAGCGAAGGGGAACTGGCGATCTGGCAGGGTGGTGAGTTCGTGCGGCCGGTGCGGCTGGCCAACGGCCTGTTCCCGTTCCGCGAAGGGACCGGTCGCAGCCGCGTGATCGAGGATTGCATCTCGTCGTTGGTTCAGGGCGGGGCCGACCTTCTGTGGATCGAGACCGATACGCCGGATGTGACCGAGATCGCCGCGATGGTGAACGAGATCAAGAAGGTCGTCCCGAACGCAAAGCTCGCCTACAACAACTCGCCGTCCTTCAACTGG
>JANMCI010000155.1:0-4334 GCA_031361245.1 Rhodobacterales bacterium | reverse complement strand
TTTTCGCTGTAGTGATCTGCCCATTCCTGGTCGTAGGTCTGATAAAGCAGGGTTGGTCGCGTATAGCGGATGTGGACGGCCAACGCGAAACCGGTGTCGCAAACCGTGCTCAATTTGCCCAATTTCTGGGCAATCAGCTCGACTTTCCCTGTGAAGGAGGTCATCTTTTCACCTCTAGGATGCTTGGGGTTGCGAAAAACACTCAGACCGGGCATTGGTTAGCGTCATAACGCTAAGGTTCAATCTGCCTTTCAGCAACCGATTTATGTGAATGACTCAACTGCAGGCGATGCGCAATCAGATCGAACAGATATCCCCGGCTGGCTTTTACGTAGCAATCCGTGTCGGTTTTTCTTTTCCTGAAGAGGAACTGAACGAGCTCCCAGAAAACTGGGTTGAATTCTACACGACGCATGGTCTGGTCGTGCATGACCCGGCCATGAAGTGGGTTTACGGCAACATCGGCGCAACCCGATTCTCCGACATTACCCTGCCAGACCCGCACCATGTGCGTGCCCGGGCCGCTGTTTTCGGCCTCAGCCACGGGGCGGTCATTTCGGTGATGACGACCGCGGATCGCGGCCGCCGCAGCTATGGGCTTTTCTTCCGCGATGATCATGCCTTCGAGGAGGCCGATCTGCGGAACCTCCACAGCATTGTGTCCACGCTGCACAGCGCAACCGAAAGCGAAGGTTCCCTGACGGTTGCCGAGATGCAGGCCCTGCGGATGCAGTCGGAAGGGCTGCGTCTCAAGCAGATTGCAGCCGAAATCGGCATTTCGGAAAGCGCCGTGAAAGCGCGCCTGAACAACGCCAAGCGCAAGCTTGGCGCCAAGACGCAGTCCCATGCCGCGTCGATCGCGGCGGCGCGACGCATTCTCTGATCCCTCCCCTGCATTGATTGTTGACGATTTACGCACAATCAAGCCCATTTTCCACTCATGGTGTCAGAATCATTGAGTAATACAACTTGCAGCAGTTTAAGATGGCTCTTACGGAACTGCCATTCTGCAAAAGGGGACCATCATGGAGAATATCCAATTCGACTTTTCTGACTTCCATCGCCATGGACGTGCGTTCTACGAGTTTCTTGAGCTGCGCAAGAAAGTCTTCGTGGACCAGCTGAAATGGGACGTGCCACATAACGACGTGGTCGAGATGGATCAGTACGACACGCCTGTAGCGCATTATTCATTGGTACTGCGCGATGGCATGGTTGTCGGTGGCGCGCGCGCCATGCCGACAACCTCGATCTGGGGCGAGCACACCTACATGCTGAGGGACGCCTTCTCAGGGAAACTGCCGCATATCCCGCGCCATGTGATGTCGGTCGAGATCGCCTCGCCCACCGTGTGGGAATGCACGCGGCTTGTGGTCTCGGACCAGCTGACATCGCAGGCCGATCGCAGCGAGTGTCTGACACTGATCGTTGACGGTCTGGTGGAGATGGCGCGGGCCAAGGGGGCAAACACGCTGATCAGCCTGTCGCCCCTGCCGTTCATGCGGGCGATGAGGCAGCTGGGATATGGGGTGAGCCTGCTTGGCGAAGCCTATCGCAGCGGTGAAGACGGGCGGCAATATGGCGTGCTGCGGATGCCGGCGGAATATTCCAATGCCAAACGGGCGCAGATGGACCGGATTGTGACCACCACTCCGCTGGTTCCCAAACGCCGCCCGCCTGTCGATTTCTTTCAGGCCAAGGCGCGGCCCCCGGTTCTGGCCGAGGCCGTGGCATGATAGGACTGCGGACCTGAAGTCCCGGCGCTGCCGGGTCTGACGGTTCACATCGTTGGCAACTGAGGTGATGGGTGCACCGCGGTTGAACGGGAGGGGTCGATGAAGCTGCATGTGCCGGCGCATGCGATGCCGGAGCACGGTCCGGGGGCGCAGGAAACGCCGCCCGTGATCTGCTATCCGGTGGACGGACTGGTGGCGCCGGATCTGGCGTCCTGCCTTGCGGCCCGGGTGGGGTGGGTCAGGTCCCGGACGGTTTTGGTGCCGCCACGGGAGGCGAGGTGCTTTGACGTCGAAGCCGGGGCGTTCTTCAGAATCTCCAGCGTCGAGGGGCCACAGGTCGGTGATCTCAACCTCTGGAATGCAAAGGATATTTCAGAGCGGTTCTTTTCGGGCAAGACGCGGGCCCTGCATGGCACGCATCTGTCGACCGGCGACCGGATGTGGTCGAACCTGCCCCATATGCGGGCGATGGCGACGATCACCGAGGACACGCTGGACTGGTACGGGTTCGATCGCTTTGGCGGGTCGGTGCATGATGTCATCGGGACACGCTGCGATCCTTATACGCACAACCTTCTGACGGGCGGGCAGTATCACCATTGCTGCCATTCCAACCTGTCGCGCGCCCTGGCAGAGCGCCTGGGCATTTCGGTGCAGGAGGCGGAATGGCATGTGCATGACGTGCTGAACGTCTTCATGTGCACGGGCTTCACCCGCGACACCGGGCAGTATTTCATGAAAGCCTCGCCCGTCCGGCCGGGCGATTTCCTTGAATTCTTTGCCGAAATTGACCTTTTGGGTGCGCTTTCGGCCTGTCCGGGGGGCGACTGCTCGGCCCAGCATTCCTCTGATCAGGCCGTCTGCCATCCCCTGCTGGTCGAGGTTTTCCGCCCCGCCGCGCCGCCCGCGGGCTGGGTCCCCTCGCCCCCCAACGGCTATGACCGCAGCCACGGGTTGTAGCCGGTCAGGCGAAGGCGGCCTCCAGCGCCACTTCGACCATCGCACCAAAGCTGGATTCGCGCTGGTCGGCGGGCAGTGCCTCTTGGGTCAGGATGTGGTCCGACATGGTCAGCACCGCCAGCGCCCGGCGCTGATAGCGGGCGGCGAGGGTGTAAAGCTCGGCCGCCTCCATCTCGACGCACAGGGTGCCGTGGCGTTGCAACTGGTCGCCAAGGTCTTGGCGTTCATCATAGAAAGTGTCCGACGAATAGATGCCGCCGACATGGACCGGCACGCCGATTTTCTTCGCGGCGGCATGGGCCGCCGTCAGCAGGCCGAAATCGGCGCAGGGTGCGAAGTTCAGGTCGCGGAAGATCGAGCGCGACGGCGAGCCATAGGTCGAGGCGGTCTGGGCCAGCACGATGTCGCGGACCTTGATGTGATGCTGCATCGCCCCGGCCGAGCCGATGCGGATCAGGGTCTGCGCGCCGTAATCCTTCATCAGTTCCGTGGCATAGATCGACAGCGACGGCATCCCCATGCCAGAGCCATGGATGGTCACGCGGTGGCCGCGCCAGGTGCCGGTATAGCCGAGCATCCCGCGCACCTCGTTCACCAGCACCGGGTTTTCCAGATATTTCTGCGCGGCCCAGCGGGCACGGTAGGGGTCGCCGGGCAGAAGCACCGTTTCCGCGATGTCGCCGGGTTTGGCACCGATGTGGAAGGTCATGGACGTCTCCGGCAGGGAATCAGGGTCAATGGCCCGAAATCACGCGAATTTGGGTAACTTCATTTCGTCTTCGTTTGATAAAGACGAATGACGCCGACCGCTACCCAAAACCGGGCGCGCGCATCAGGGATTTGGCTGGCAAACTGATCAGCCCGGATGGCCCGCAGACCCGGCCAGAAAATCGCGCAGCGCCGCCATAGGGTCGGCCTGGCCGCCCCACTCGGCGCGGCCATAGGCGATCAGGGCCAGTTCGTGATCCATCAGACGCTGAAGGGCCGGATGGTCTTGGGGCGGTGCCAGGGCGATGGTCTGCTGAAACTCGGGCATATAGGCGTCATAGTCTTCGGCCATGGCGCGCAGAAGGTCCGGCCAGTCCGGAGCGGCGGCGGCATCTGCACGACCTTCGGCATAAAGGTCATTCAGCGGCGGATGGGAAAAGCCGTTCCGCTGCATCAGGGGCGCGATCAGGGTGACAATCTCGGTCTCGATCCGAGAGATCAGGGCAAGGGCCGCGCGGGCCGGCCCGGATTCGCGGTCGGTAAGGGCCGAAAAATAGGTCACGCCCGCGACTTCCTCGGTAAAACAGACGGTAAGGGCCTGCTGATAGGTCAGAAACGTGCGGGTGAGCATGGCGTGGATCCTTGGGCTTTCAGGATTTGGGGCGCAACCGGCGGAAAGGTCAATGACGCCGGACCTTGGCCGTCCGCAGAAAAATCGGCCAATGCGAGTTACTATAACGTTATAGACTTGCGATTCGGCGCCAAATGAGGGATGGGGGCCGCATAACTCGGGGGGACGCCATGACCGACATCAACGCACTTTTGGACCAGATGACGCTGGAAGAGCAGGTGTCGCTGCTGTCGGGCGAGGATTTCTGGTCGCTGCCCGCCATCGAGCGGCTGGGGATCGGCAAGCTGCGCGTCACCGAC
>JANMCI010000106.1:0-3744 GCA_031361245.1 Rhodobacterales bacterium | reverse complement strand
CGTGCTGCTGACCGTGATCCCCGGCACCGCCGTGGCCCTTGGCATCGCCCTGATGGTCAGTCGCCTGAAGGGCTGGATGCAAAGCCTGATCCTGTCGGCGTTCTTTTTGCCCTTCGTGCTGCCGATCACCGTGGTCTATCTGATCTGGCAATGGATGTTCGACACCCAGTTCGGCATCATGCAACAGCTGATCGAGCCGATAATGGGCCAAACGGTCAACGTCTGGCGCCGCCTGCCGTGGTTCATGCCGACCATCGCCATCATGACGATCTGGTGGACCAACGGCTTTTCAATCCTGCTGTTCCTCGCCGGTCTGCGCAACATCCCGCGCGAGATCTACGAGGCGGCCGAGCTGGACGGTGCGACGCGAATGCAGGTCTTCTTTCGCATCACCTGGCCGCTGATCTGGCCGATTACCGTGCTGTGCCTGACCATCCAGTTGATCCTGCAGTTGAAAATCTTCGACCAGGTCTATCTTTTTGCCTCGGGGGGTCGCACCCAGACGACCATGGTTCTGGTGCAATACATCTTCGATCAGGCCTTCGTGCACAATGACGGTGGCTATGGTGCCACCATCGCCGTGGCGCTGTTCATCATCGTCATCACCTTCTCGGTGCTGCAGTTTCAGCTTTTGCGGATGCGGGGGACCAGATGACCGCGCCCCGCCCCGCCAAGAGCCGCCTGAACCTTGGCAGCGCCCTGTTGACGCTGCTGACCGTGCTTTGTGCCGCGATCTGGTTCTTTCCGCTCTATTGGGCGATCCTGACCAGCATCCGCACCGATCAGGAGGCGGTTCAGGCCGGCTTTGATCTGTGGCCGGACGAGCCGACGCTCGGCGGCTATCTCTACGTCATCCAGCACTCGAACATCCTGCGCTGGTACCTGAATTCCACCATCACCACTGTCACCATAACATTCCTCGTGGTGTTGACGGCGGCCTGTGCCGGATACGCCATCTCGCAACTGCGTTTTCCGGGGCGGACGCTTTTGTGGTGGACCATCCTGGCCAGCTTCATGGTGCCGGTGCAGGGGCTGATCGTGAACCACTATGTCATCATCGCCGGGGTCAATCTCCTGAACACCTATCCCGGCATCATCCTGCCCATGCTGATCTCGCCGGTCACTGTCATCGTCTACAAACAGTTCTTCGACGGCCTGCCGAAAGAGTTCCGCGAGGCGGCGGTGATGGACGGCGCCAACGAGTTTCAACTGCTGTTCCGGGTCTTCATCCCGATGAACTGGGGGGTGACGGCGGCCTTGGCGATCATCACCTTCATCGGGGTCTGGAACGCCTTCCTGTGGCCTTTCCTGGTCGCCAATACCGAAAACATGATGACGGTGACGGTCGGCATTTCGCAGGTGCGGGACGCTTTCGGCGTGGCATACGCGCGCATTCTGGCCGGGGCGGTGATGGCAGGCCTGCCGGTGGCGCTGGCTTATCTGCTGTTCCAAAAGCGCGTGACACAGGCCATCGCACTCTCGGCAGGCATAAAGGGCTAGACAATGGCATCGGTAGATCTCAGCACCATCACCAAGAAATTCGGCGCCGTCGAGGTGATCCGCGGCCTTGACCTTCATGTCGAAGATGGCAGCTTCTGTGCCTTGCTCGGCCCGTCGGGTTGCGGCAAATCCACCCTTTTGCGCATGATTGCCGGGCTGGAGACCGTGACAGGCGGCACCGTGCAGATCGGCGGCACCGATGTGACCACCGAGGTTCCCGCCAAGCGCCGCGTCGCCATGGTGTTCCAGTCCTATGCCTTGTACCCGCATCTGACAGTCGAGCAGAACATCTGCTTCTCGCTCTCCCTCGCCGGGGTGTCCAAAGCCTCGCAAAAGGAACAGGGCAACCGCGTCGCCCGGATGCTGCAGCTTGAGGATCTGATGTCGCGCCGCCCCGCCGAGCTTTCCGGCGGCCAGCGCCAGCGTGTCGCCATCGGTCGCGCCCTTGTGCGCAACCCCGAGGTGTTCCTGTTCGACGAACCGCTCTCAAACCTTGATGCGCTTTTGCGGGTGCAGATGCGGCTTGAACTGGCCAAGCTGCACAACGAGCTGAAAACCACGATGATCTACGTGACCCATGACCAGGTCGAGGCGATGACCCTGGCCGACAAGATCGTGGTGCTGGACAAGGGCCGGATCTCGCAGCAGGGCAGCCCGCTTGACCTTTACAACGCGCCCGCCAATCGCTTTGTCGCGTCCTTCATCGGCTCGCCGGCGATGAACTTTCTGCCGGCGACGCTTAGCCATTCCGCCGGGCAACTGACCGCGACCTTTGCCAGTGGCACCACCCTTGCCATTCCCGCCCCGGCCGCCCGGGCGTTCGACGGCAGCCAACAGGCCGAACTGGGGGTCCGCCCCGAACACATGCGCCTTACCAAGGTCGAAGACGCCACCCTCATCGGCACCGCCTCTGTCGTCGAGCGGCTGGGCAATCTCAGCTACGCCTATCTCGACACCGACCTTGGCCCGGTGATCGTCGAGGCCGATCAGCAGTTGGCACTTCAACCCGGCGAGAAAGTCGGCCTCGACCTTGACCCCCGGCACGCCCATGTCTTCGGACAGGACGGATTGGCCTGGGCCGTTCGCCGCTGACCGCCCGGCGGAATGTCAGACTGCGCTGCTGGCCCGCGCAATCAACCGCACCTCGGTCCTTGTCTCCGGCGGGGGCATGACCCCCTCCTCAAGCCATTTCAGCATCATGTCCGCCGCCAGAACGCCAAAGCCCGCAACATCGCAATGCACCGAGGTCAGCTTGGGAAAGCACTGCTCGCATTCCTCGATGTCGTCGAACCCGACGACCCGGAACCCTGACCCGACCTTGCGACCCAGTTCGGCCGAGCCTGACAGGATGCCCAGTGCCACCAGATCGTTGAAACACACCACCCCATCCACGTCGGGCCAGCTTCGGGCCAGATCCTTCGCCACGTCCCGGCCGAACGCCCGGCTCGCCCGCCCCGGCAGCACCAACGGCGCCTGACCGGTCTCGGCCATCACCGCCAGATAGCCCGCCATCCGCTCGGCCGTGACAGGCCGCCCGGCGATGCCGCCAGCAAAGGCAATCCGCCGCGCGCCCTGCCCGACCAGATGCTGCGTGGCCAGCCTGCTGCCGCGCTCGAAATCGGGTGCTGCAAAGGGAAATTCCGCCGCCTCCGCACCCCGGCGCAGCACCTGCAACACCGGAATCCCCGCCCGCGCCAGCGTGTCGAACCCGGCCGCCTCGCCATAGGCAGGCGAGATCACCAGACCTGACACGCCATGCCCGATCATCGATTCGATGACCTGGGCCTGCAATTTGGGATCCTCGTCGGTATTGGCAACCACCGTGGCAAAGCCGCGCGCCGACAGGGCCATCTGGACCGAGGTTGCAAACTCGGTGAAGAACGGATTGCGCAGATCGTTGATGACCAGCCCGATCAGCCCGACACCGGCTTTGCGCAGATTGGCCGCACTGCGGTTATAGACATAGCCGATCCGCCCCATGACCTTGCGCACCTGATCGCGCGTCTCGTCGCGCACCGTCGGGCTGCCCTGCAGCACCAGACTGACGGTGGATTTCGACACCCCCGCCTCGCGCGCCACGTCATGGATGGTCGGTCTGCGGCCGGTCATTGCGCGATGCCATGCAACTCCAGCAACAGCTTCATCCGCGTCTCGGCCAGATCGGGCCGCAACAGCAGCCCCGCCGCATCGGCCAGCCGAAAGACCTGCGCGTAATGGGTGATGTCGCGGCTGGACTGGAACCCG
>JANMCI010000079.1:0-6735 GCA_031361245.1 Rhodobacterales bacterium | reverse complement strand
CGGGTTCCGGCTTCATGCCAAGAAGGTTGTGCTGGCGACGGGCGCCCATGGCCGCGATCTGGCAAGGCAGGTGGGTGACGCGGTGCCCCTGGATACCGAGCGCGGCTATCACGTCGAATGGGACATGGCCGAGCCCCGGCTGTCCCGCCCGGCCTGCCCCACGAAACGCGGGTTCTACCTTTGCCCGATGGAGGGGCGGCTGCGGGTGGCGGGCACGGTTGAACTGGGCGGACTGAACGCGCCCCCGTCGCCCCACCGGATCAGGCGGCTGGTCGAGGGGGCGCGGGCGATCTTTCCCGATCTGGGCGAGCCGGACCGGACCTGGATGGGTTTTCGCCCCTCGATGCCCGACAGCCTGCCGGTTATCGGCCCGTCGCAGGGCGGAGGCGATGTGATCCACGCCTATGGTCACGGTCACATCGGGCTGACACTGGCCCCCATCACGGCCCGCCTTGTGGCTGATCTGGTGGCTGGCCGAGAACCGGAGCGGGCCATTCTGGCCTACAGTCCAGCGCGGTTTTGAGAAGCGTCCAGATCTGGACACTTGATGAAATCATTGTATTTCAATGTATTACCTGTTCCCGTTAACCAGACCTTAAGCTTTTTCCGATCCTGCCAAGCCTGCAATCCCCGACTGGGCGCGTAAGCCGGTGACGGGAACGCGGCACAATTCGGACCGTCCTGACCCTGCGGCTTGCTCTGCCGCGCCCTTCCCTTGTCGCGGTTTTGATGGCAGACTGCCGCCAAATCGGCATGGTTCAGCCTATGCCAGACAGACCGTCATCACAGGCGGCATAGGGGCAGGAACGGCGATGGTGCGGGCGGTATTCTCAGGACTTGTCGGATTGGCCCTGGCCCTGGCGATGGGCAGTGCCATGGCGCAAGACGGCACGGCACCCCAAGAGCAAGCCTCCAAACCCGGCATTATCCTTGACGGCCCCAATCCCGACGGCAGCGATCAACCCCGCGACCCGACCAAGGGCGCCGTGACCAATCTGCCGATCCCGCGCTTTGTCACGCTGAAAGGCTCTGAGGGCAATGCCCGGCGCGGGCCGGGCCTGACTCATCGCATCGACTGGGTCTTTACCCGCGAAGGCATGCCGTTGAAGATCACTGCCGAGTATGAGCATTGGCGCCGGGTCGAAGATGCCGATGGCGCGGGCGGGTGGGTGCATTATTCGCTGTTGTCAGGTGTGCGCTCTGTCCTCGTATCGCAGGACATGGCCGAGGCATTCAGCCAGCCTGACACCCAGTCGGATGTGCTTTACCAGTCCGAACTTGGCGTGATCGGCAGACTGTTGCAGTGTCTGCCCGACTGGTGCCGCGTGGCGGTAGACGGTGAAAAGGGCTGGATCCGCAAATCCTCGCTCTGGGGTGTCAATGCCTCGGAAATCTATCCCTGATCCTTGGCATTTTTCACATGCGACGCCTTGTGCAAATCGGTCTTTGGCTGTAGCCATTCAATTATTCGATTGAATAACAAGGCTGGCAGATGCCCGAGGACCGCAAGCCCTATCGCCGTGAAGCAGAAGACAAACGCCGTCAGGCGCTGATCACGGCCACGCTGTCGCTGGTATCCGAAGGCGGGGCGCGGGTTGCCACCGTGCGCGCGATCGCCGAACGGGCGGGCGTGACGGCCGGCCTGATCCGCCACTATTTCCAGTCCAAGGAAAACCTGATCGGCCAAGCCTTTCGCCGCCTGATGACCGGAATGTCCGAGGACAGCTCGGCTGTGCTGGCCTATGCGCCAAAAGATCCACACGCCCGGCTCGCGGCCTTTGTCGCCGCCTCGCTGCGGCCGCCGGTGGTTGACCGCGACGCCGTGGTGACCTGGGCCTCATTCATTCAGGAAACCCGCCGCAATCCGGCGATGCTGGACATCCATCGCCAGACTTATTTGGGGTTCAGAGACCGGTTGCGTGACCTGATCGCCGCCCTTCCCGTCGCGCGCAACGAGGAAGAGCTGCGCCAGTTGGCCATCGCCTGCAACGCTGTGATCGACGGGCTTTGGCTGGAGGGCAGCACCCTGCCAGACGCCTTTGCGAAGGGCGAACTGGTCCACATCGGAATTCGCTCTGTCGGCGCGATGCTGGGTGTCGATCTGCAGTTCTACCTTCTCCTCTCGGAGCCGCCAACAACATGAAATACGCCAAGATCACAGACCGCCTCGCCGAACTGGGCAGCGCCAAATGGGTGATTCACAACAAGGCCCGCGCGCTGACCGCCGCGGGGGTCAAGTTGGTATCGCTGAGCATCGGTGAGCCCGATGTGCCGCCGCCCGCCGAGCTGTTGGCCAAAGCACAGGAGGCGATCAAGGCGGGGCGTTACGGCTATTCCAACGGGCGGGGCGAGCCTGCCTTGCTGGCCGCGCTTGCCGCCAAGTACAGCCGCCGCACCGGGCGCACCATCGGCACGGACCAGATCGTCTGCCTGCCGGGCACCCAGACCGCCCTCTACGCCGTACTTCAGACGCTCGTCGGCACCGGTGACGAGGTTCTGGTCGGCGATCCGATGTACGCGACCTATGAAGGCGTCGTGGCCTCGACCGGGGCTCATGTGGTGCCGGTGCCGCTGAACCCCGAAAACGCCTTTCGCATGCGGGCCGCGGACATGGCTGCCGCCATCACACCCAGGACGCGGGCAATCCTGCTGAACACGCCCCACAACCCGACCGGCGCCGTGCTGACCCGGCAGGACGTGCGCGAGCTTGGGGCAGTCGCGGTCGCGCATGACCTGTGGATCATCAGCGATGAGGTCTATGAGGAGTTGATCTTTGACGGCGGCACGTTTGCCTCGCCACTGGAGGAGGCCGATCTGGCTGAGCGGACGGTTGTCACCTCGTCGATCTCCAAGTCCCATGCCGCGCCGGGGTTCCGGTCTGGCTGGTGCGTCGGGTCAAGCGATTTTGCCGCGCGCCTGTTGCCGGTTGCCGAGACAATGCTCTTTGGCAATCAGCCCTTCATCGCCGACATGACCGCACTTGCCGTGTCGCAACCCTCTGCGGTGGCCGAGGACATGGCCATGCGCTTTGCGGCACGGGCCCGAATGATCCACCGCCTGCTGCATGGCAACCATCTGCGGGTGCACCTGCCAGAGGCCGGCATGTTCACTCTTGTCGATGTCCGGGCAACCGGGCTTTCCGGCGATGAGTTTGCCTCCCGGCTGCTCGACGAAGAACGGGTCGCCGTCATGCCGGGCGAAAGCTTTGGTCAGACCTTGTCAGGGTGGCTGAGAGTCAGCCTGACGCGGCCCGATGACGAAATCGAAGCGGCCTGTCGCAAGATGGCCGCCTTTGCCGCACGCCTGATGGAGGAACGGGGATGAGGACAGTTGGCGAACGGCTCGTCGAAGGGCTGAAGGCGCGCGGCGTCACGGTGGTGTTCGGCATTCCCGGCGTGCACACGGTCGAGCTTTACCGCGGGCTGTCGGGCAGCGGGGTGCGGCATGTGACGGCGCGGCACGAACAGGGCTGCGCCTTCATGGCGGACGGCTATGCGCGCGTGTCGGGAAAGCCCGGCGTCGCCTTCGTGATCACAGGGCCGGGGGTGACCAACGCGCTGACCGGCATGGCGCAGGCCCGCGCTGATAGTGTGCCCATTCTGGTGATTTCAGGGGTGAACCACGGCTCGGTGCAGGGGCTTGGCCATGGCTGGCTGCACGAACTGCCTGAGCAGGCCGCGATGGTGCGCGCACTGTGCCCAACCCGCCAGATCTCCAGCCCCGCCGAACTTGGCCCGGCGCTTGACTGGGCCTTTGACCAGATGACCAGTGGACGCCCCGGCCCGGTGCATCTGGAAGTGCCGACCGATGTGATGCCGATGCCCTGCCCCGCCCTGCCCGACCCTGCGCGCCCACGGGCCAGACCGCTTCCCGCCGTTGCCGACCTCGCCGCCGCCGCCGCCAGACTGAACGCGGCGCGCCGTATAGTGATCCTGTCAGGGGGCGGCGCAAGGGGGCAGGAGCCCGCGCTGCGCAGCCTCGCCGAAAAGCTGGATGCGCCGGTGATCCAGACCAACAATTCCAGGGGCCAGTTGTATCAGCATCCGCTCTGCGTTCCGGCCTCGCCCAGCCTCGAGGCCACCCGCGCGCTGATCCGATCTGCCGATCAAGTGCTGGCCATCGGCACCGAATTCGGCCCGACTGATTATGACATGTATGTCGATGCCGATTTCCCCGACCTGCCCGGGCTGATCCGCATCGACATCAGCCAGGCTCAGCTGGACCGCCGCCCTGCCGCCATGAAACTCTGCGGCGACACCGGGGTGACGCTGGCCGCGTTGCTGCCGATGCTCTCCCCCCGATCCAGCGATGGCGCCGCCCGTGCCGAAGGCACGCGCACCGCTGCCCGCGCCGAACTTGCCCAGGCCAACCGCGCCATGCCGGGTCAGTTGGAAATGGTCGAGGCGATCCGCACCGCCCTGCCCCGCGCCATATTGGTGGGCGACAGCACGCAGCCCGTCTATGCCGCCAGTCTGTTTTATGCCCACGACCGCCCTTCAGGCTATTTCAATGCGGCGACGGGTTACGGCGCGCTTGGCTTTGCCCCCGGCGCTGCGGTTGGCGCGTCCCTGGCGGCGCCCGGAACCCCGGTCGTCTGCCTGATCGGCGATGGCGGCTTGCAATTCAGCCCCGGCGAATTGCGCACCGCCGTGGACGAAAAGCTGCCCATCACCTTTCTTGTCTGGAACAACGCCGCCTATGGCGAGATCGCCGACGCCATGCGCGCCGCAAACACCGAGGTCATTGGTTGCCACCCCTCCCCGCTGCGCCTTGAACCCTTCGCCGCTGCCTGCGATTTGCCGTTCACCAGCATCCCGCAGGACCCCGAAGTGCTGCACTGGGCCCTGACCCAACCAAATGAGGGCCCGCGCCTGATCGAGATTCGCGTCAAGTCATGAGCGACCCTTGCGCCCGAGCCGGTTGGCGCAACGCGCCAGAGGCGAGGAGAAAGAAGTGCGCCGGAGGCGCTCCGCTGGATCAGCCGCCTCAGACAGTGCGGATGATGCGGGCTTCCAATACGTCAAAAGGCAACCCCGGCGCGTCCTTGGCGCAGCGAATGACCAGTGAAGTTTTCACATTCGCGACATTCTCGGCCTTCAGCAATTGTTCGGTCAGAAAGTTCTGAAAGCTCGACAGATCCGGGGCAATGCACTTCAGGATGAAATCGATCTCGCCGTTCAGCATGTGGCACTCACGGACCAGCGGCCAGGCCCTGCAGCGCGCCTCAAAGACCGCCAGATCCGCCTCGGCCTGACTAGACAGCCGCACCATGGCAAAGACCTGAACCTCGAAGCCCAGCTCGCGCGTGCTGATATCAGCGTGATAGCCGCGGATGTAGCCCGCTTCCTCCAGCACCCTCACCCGACGCAGGCAGGGGGGGGCCGAAATTCCCACGCGCGAGGCCAGTTCGACATTGGTCATCCGGCCGTCGTCCTGCAATTCTGCCAGGATCTTGCGGTCGATCAGATCGAGTTTTGCGGCCAAAGAACATCCTCCATGGCATTTCCTTAGCCCTTCGGCTCATCTCACGCAATTATATTTCACATCCGCGCAAGAAATCTCCGCATGGCGGCATTGCATCCGCTGCCTTGCCCCCCAATCCCGACCGTCATATATCGATCCTGCATCACGAGGGGGCGAGCATGGGCGAGACGCGACACACCAAGGTTCTGATCATCGGCTCTGGTCCCGCCGGCTATACCGCCGCCGTCTATGCCTCGCGCGCCATGCTCAACCCGATCCTTGTGCAAGGCATGCAGCCCGGCGGCCAGTTGACCATCACCACCGAGGTCGAGAACTGGCCCGGCGACACCCATGTCCAGGGCCCCGACCTCATGGTGAGGATGGAGGCTCATGCCAAGGCGATGGGGGCCGAGGTGATCACCGATATCATCACCGCGCTCGACCTGCAAAAGCGCCCCTTCACCGCCCAGTCCGACAGCGGGACGGTCTTTACGGCGGATGCCGTCATTCTGGCGACCGGGGCTCAGGCCAAATGGCTGGGTTTGCCCAGCGAGGAAAAGTTCAAGGGCTTTGGCGTTTCTGCCTGCGCCACCTGCGACGGCTTTTTCTATCGCGGCAAGGAGATCGTGGTGATCGGCGGCGGCAACACTGCGGTGGAAGAGGCGCTGTTCCTGACCAACTTCGCCTCCAGGGTCACGCTGATCCATCGCCGCGACAGTCTGCGGGCCGAAAAGATCATGCAGGACCGCCTGTTCAAACATCCCAAGATCACCATGCTGTGGAACCACGAGGTGACCGAGGTTCTGGGCACCGAAGCCCCCCTTGGCGTCACCGCCGTCCGCGCCCGCAACGTAAAGACCGGCGAGGTCCATGACGTGCCCTGCGCCGGTTTCTTTGTCGCCATCGGCCATGCCCCGGCTTCGGAACTGGTCAAGGATCAGTTGCCTCTGCACAACGGCGGCTATGTCGTCGTCGAAGCGGGCAGCACCCGCACCGCAGTACCGGGGGTGTTTGCAGCGGGCGATCTGACCGATCATCACTACCGTCAGGCCGTCACATCGGCCGGCATGGGCTGCATGGCGGCGCTGGACGCCGAGCATTGGCTTTCAGAGCAATAGCATCCTATTTGCCTCATGCCCCTAAACGCGGAATTCCATCGCGCTCAGATGGTTTCTTGCGGCATTTTGGCCCTTTTTCCGCGCATTTGGCCCGGCTTGGGTTGAACTTCTGGGCATTCCCGGTCTAAAGGCGCGGCAACGATGGCAACCGGCC
>JANMCI010000067.1:0-2640 GCA_031361245.1 Rhodobacterales bacterium | reverse complement strand
GGCAGCGCCTCGCCGTTCATTTCATAGCACAGGATGTTGTTGGGGCTCATTGCGTCGGCCAGTGACATGCTGCGGGCAAAGTTCTGATGCATGTTCACATCGCGGATGGCATCCTTGAGCGCGATGTCCCCGACGTCGGTGCCCCAGAACACGACCTCGATGCCGTTGTCCTTGACCCCGGCCTCTTGCAGCAGGGCGGCAAGCGAGGTGCCGGCCCATTTGGCGTTGCCCGCCGCGCCGACAAAGTTGTCAAAGCCGTGATTGCCCGAGCATTCAAAGGCAAAGATCGTTTCCTGCCGCGGACGCGCCTTGATGTCGGCCAGCGTCAGGGTGACCGGATTTGTCACCAGCCCGTCAATGTCAAGCTTCCAGCCGGCCGCGTCGATCTCGGGCTTGTTGAAATGGGACACGAAGAAGAACTTGTCATTGGGGGTGATCCAGCTGTCCATGTCCTCCCATGTCAGCTGCGTGTCGCAGCACGGGTCGTCAAAGGGTGGTGGCTGGTCAAGCCAGCGCAGCACGGTCTCGCCGCTGCGGCTGGGAAAGGCGTGGGCAAGACGGGCTTGAAAGGTTGACAATGCGGCAATCGCCGCAGCTCCTATGGTCATGAATTCTCTGCGTGGCAAGGTCGTCATGATGCAATCTCCCTGTGAAGCGTGATGAGGTGCGAGTCACTTGTCGCGGTGCGGTCTCACGCCGTTCCGTCAAGCGGACATGGCTTGGCCCGCGTCGCGGTTCGCGCGGCGTTCATTTCAGGCAAGATGTTCAAAACACACAATAATTGCGGCGAAAATTACCGCCGCCCTGTTCAGTTCTGCACTGTGGGTGTCGTGGGGCAACGCGATTGAAAGCAATCGGCCCTGCGATTTACCAGCAAGAAAGCCACCGAATAAACAGCGATTCCTGTTTACTCCTTTTTCGGCAATTCGTAAATGACCATTGCGGAGCGGTGACCGTCACAAGGCCAGAACCTGCGCGGGGTCCAAAAGCCACGGCGCTATGATCCCGCAGGTGTCGGCCAGCGGCAAGAGGCAGGCCGGCACGTCCATCCCGATGACCTCGCGCATGAACAGCGCCCGCGCCTGACAGCGCGCCAGCACCTCGGGAAAGGCGCGCTGCAATTCGCCCTGCAGACCGCCGTCCGCGATGACATAGCCGTCCTCCATCCGGCTCGAACCATAGACCGGATGCCCCGGGATCACGTCCATCTGCAACGCCATCCCGCTGGCCAGCGCCTCGGTCGAGCTCTCGCGGATGGGCGAGGACATCCACTCCTCCAGCCCGATCAGATGGCCGGGGTTGAGGGTGACGCCATACATGGCAAAGGGCAGCGCCGCCTGCATCTCGGCCCAGACCGCCCCGCCACTGACGCCGGGCTGCATCAGCCCGCACCAGCGCGACATCGCCTCCAGATAGGGGCCGGCGAAGGTGGGAACATAGTCCTGAGCGCCAAGCGGCAGGTCCGCCTCGGTCAAGGCGGCCCAGCCGGCGCGGCAGATGTTGCTGCCCCAATGGCAGACGTTGAACGACAGTTGCTCGCCGCGCCGCACCACCTCGCCCGTCGGCCCCGACAGACCCTGCGTTTGCCGCGATCCGGCGGCAAAGGTGCTGTGGCATCCCAAGGGCAGACCGCCGATCCGCCCGGCCTCATAGGCGGCAAAATCGGTGATCCCGTCATGCAGGCCAAAGGCGATCCGCCGCATCGCAGCGGCGGCCATGTGGTTCGAGAATTCCAGCCGCGCAATCTCGGCCGCATCCACCCTTGCGCGGATGCCATGGACCGGATGCGCCATAAGGTCGGTGGCGTTTTCGACCCGCGTCGCGATGGCCCGCAGCGGGTCGGCGATGAAGGCCGGCAGGTCCAGCGTGGTGGCGGGGTCGGCGGCCTCATCCGCGCCGAACCACTTCCACCCCACCGCACCGACCGTGCCCTTGGGCACCACATCGGCCAGCAACCCCGCCACCGTCCGGGTGCCGCGCGGCTGCGATTGCAGCGACAGGCTGGCGCAGTGCACGGCCTTCACATCCCCCGCCGCCACCAGAGGCGAAATCGCCGTGTAGGACAGGCACTCATTGCCCGCCAGCAGCGTGGCGGCCTTGGGCGTCACCACCAGCACCGCCTCTTCAAAGCGCGGATCGAACCCGGTCAGCCACTGGATATTGGCCGCATGTTCGCGGTCGCCGTAAACCACCACCGCCTCCAGCCCGCGTCCGCGCGCAACCCGCCTCAGCGCCGCCATCCGGCCCCGCAACTCGGGCAATGACAGCGCAGGCGGCAGATCCGGAATGCCGTTGTGCGGCCAGTCGATGCGGATGAGATGGGCCATGTGATCCTCCCTGTCTGCCCGCAGGCTAGAGCGGTTCAGGTTTTGACGCAAACAATGGCATCGGAAAACGCGTTCGAGTGAAACGAGAGGCAGCGATTTCCGATTCCAGTGAAACCTGAACCGCTTTGACCGCCGCCGGGCCCTCTGTCACCATCTTGCGAATCCCCCCCCATGCGCCTATATGTCCCGGTGAGAGGTTGGCGCGGGCAGGTGCCTCGCCAACCCGGTCAGGTCCGGAAGGAAGCAGCCGTAACGAGACCCGCTTGGGTCGCAGTCCAGCCTCTCGCCTTTGTGCATCGCACGAAGGAACCCG
>JANMCI010000008.1:0-2170 GCA_031361245.1 Rhodobacterales bacterium | reverse complement strand
CAGAACATCCGCCTTGCCCACCGCTATGAACTGGACAGCTACCGCGCCATCCTGGCGATGGTGGCAGCGGGCGAGGGCTGGACCATTCTGACACCGCTGGCCCTGCATCATGCGGCCAGTCTGAAGGCCGCCGTCGATGTGACGGCCCTGCCTTTCGCGCCGTTGGAGCGGACGTTGAGCCTGTCGGCCCGCGCCGGGGTGCTGCGCGACATGCCGGGTCAGATCGCCTTGCGGCTGCGCGGGCTGATGCAGGCGCAGGTGGTAGGTCCGGCCGTGGCGGAATGGCCGTGGTTGAAGGATGCGTTGCGCGTGCTGTAAGCCGCCGGGGGGATTTTGCATCCCCCCACGCTCATTGGTTCAAGAGAACCAATAAGCCCCCCCTGCAGAGTATTTTCAAAGGTGCAAATCAGGCTTTGACGTCTTCGGCGGCAGCGGTGATCGCCTCGGCGATGAAATCAAGCTCATCCGAGGTCAAGCGCGTTGGCAGGCGAACGTCGCAAGCCCGCATCAGCATGGCGCGGGTTTGCGGCAGCTCGGCCTGCGGCCCCAGAAACTCCCAATTCCAGTAGGCGCGGGCGTTGCCTTCGCTGAGGCCGAAGACCTGCACGGTGACACCACGTGCCTTGGCGCGGGACTGGAATTTCAACGCCTCGGCGTCGGTCCAGTCGCCCGTCAGGTTGAACTGGATTGAATCGGGGGCGCGTTCCTCGGGCGGCAAGGGCGGTGGGACGGTGAGGAAGGGGCTTTCGTTCAGCCGAAGGGCGACGCGGTCATGGCCGGCACGGCCCTTGGCGACACGGGTGGCGATCTCGGGCAATTGCGGGCGGATGACGGCGGCAGACAGGTTCTGCATCCGCATGTTGTAAAGCGGCAGCTTGTTTTGCCACAGCATGTAGCTGTTCTGCATGCCGGGATGCTTTTTCCAGTTCGATTCGTAGGCGCCCGACATGATGACGCAGCGCGCCGCAACCTCGGGGTCGTCGGTGATCAGGATGCCGCCTTCGCCTGCGTTGACCAGCTTGTAGGACTGGAACGAAAAGCAGCCGATCTTGCCGATGGTGCCGATCTTCTTGCCATGCCACTCGGTGCCGAGGGAATGTGCGGCATCTTCGACCACAGGGATGCTGCGGGCGTCGCACAGCGCCATGATCGCGTCCATGTCGCTGGTGTGGCCGCGCATGTGGCTGATCAGCACCGCATCGGCACTGTCCAGCTTGGCCGCGAAATCCGCCATATCCACGCGGTAGTTGTCGCCCACCTCCACCAGCACCGGGACCATGTCGGCATGGACAACGGCCGAGGGCACAGCGGCAAAGGTGAAGGCCGGGATCAGCACACGCGCCCCGCGCGGCAGATCCAGCGCCTTGAGCGACAGGAAAAGCGCCGCCGAACAGGACGCGACGGCGAGGGCATAGCGCGCGCCCATCAGGTCGGCGAATTCCTGTTCAAGCAGTGCGACGGGGCTGCCTTCGGAGGTGTAGCGAAACAGATCGCCCGAGGTCAGAAGTCGCTCGATCTCGCTGCGGGCTGCGTCGGGGATCGGTTCGGACTCGTAGACATTGGGTGCTAGCAGTTGACCGTCTGGCGCCATGATCGCAGCTTTCCTGAAACTCTTCTTCAGGAAAGCTTTAACCCTGAGCCCGGTAACACGCCAGTGACAATTGCTTAGGCAGGGCAAAGTCCGCTGATCCGAGGCGGATTGTTGCCGGTCACAACCCCAATTTGTCGCGCAGCGAATACCAGGTCATCGCAAGCACCAGTAGCGGCCAGCGCAAAGCAGCACCGCCGGGAAAGGCCGACGGGCGCAGCGACGCCATGAGGTCGAAGCGTTCGGTCTGGGCGGCGACCGCCTCGGCAAGGATCTTTCCCGCGAGCGTGGCCATCGCAACCCCGTGCCCGGAATACCCCGATGCCGACAGCACGTTCGCCGCCGGTCTGGCAAAGCACGGCATCCGGTTCATCGTGATGGCCAGTGTGCCGCCCCAGGCATAGTCGATCCTTGTGTCGCGCAGCTGCGGGTAAACTGCCAGCATTGGCTTGCGTACGGTCTTTGCGATATCGGCCGGAAAGCGGTATCCATAGGTCTCGCCCCCGCCAAAGAGCAGGCGGTTGTCCTCGGACAGACGCCAGTAGTTCACGACGAATTTGGTGTCGGCCACGGCGACCGGTT
>JANMCI010000563.1:0-3778 GCA_031361245.1 Rhodobacterales bacterium | reverse complement strand
TGCCCTTGCGGGAATGGTCGCCGTCGCCGACGCCATCAAACCGGGCGCTGCCGAGGCGGTGCGGGCGCTGAAGGCCGAGGGGCTGCGCGTCATCATGGCGACCGGCGATGCGCTTGAAACCGCGCAGATCGTCGCCCGCATGGTCGGGATCGACGAGGTGCAGGCCGGCGTGCTGCCCGAGGGCAAGAAGGATCTGGTCGACCGCCTGCACGCCGAGGGTCGCAAGGTGGCCATGGCGGGAGACGGGGTCAACGACGCACCCGCCCTTGCGGCGGCAGAGGTTGGCATCGCCATGGGGCAGGGGGCGGACGTCGCAGTGGAAAGCGCCGGCATCACGCTGCTGTCGGGCGAGCTTTCGGGCATTCTGCGGGCGCGCAAGCTGTCGCGCGCAACCTTGACCAACATCAAGCAGAACCTGTTCTTCGCCTTTGCCTACAATGTCCTTGGCATTCCGATTGCCGCCGGGGTGCTTTACCCGGTCACGGGCCTGCTGTTGTCGCCGATGATCGCGGCGGCGGCGATGAGCCTGTCGTCGGTGTCGGTCATCAGCAATGCGCTGCGGCTCAGGGGGTTGAAACTCTAGCTCTGGCCCGGACAGCGTGATCTTGAAGGCGCCAGAATTGGCGACCTAAGGGGGCCCGAAATGACCTATGCTTTTGCGCAAAGCGCCACGGCAACCATCACCACATCGGCGGAGGCGCTGTTTGCCTATCTGGATGATCAGGCAAGTCTGGGGTCGCACATGGAAAAGCCGTCCATGATGATGATGGGCGGAACGATGCATTACATCCTGGACGCGGCGGCCGGCCGGGCGGTCGGCTCGGTCATCCGGATGGAGGGGCGGTTCCTGTGGATCGGGCTGACGGTGGAAGAGGTGGTGACCGAGCGCGATCCGCCAAGGCGCAAGTCATGGCAGACGCGCGGCGTGCCACGGCTGATCATTATGGGCGGCTACCGGATGGGGTTTCAGATCGCGCCGCAGAACGACGCTCAACTGCTGTCGGTCGCGATCGATTATGACTGGCCCGCGTCGGGAATTGGCCGGGTGCTGGCGGCGCTGCTGGCACGAACTTACGCGCGATGGTGCGTCGGGCGCATGGCGCGGGATGCCGCCCGGCATTTCCGTCAGGACGCCTGAGGGGCGGGCGACGGTCAGGTGCAATGCAAACGGGCCGGGGATCTCTCCCCGGCCCGTCGTCGTTCCGGATCCGTCGCGCGGGGATCAGTCCTCGGCGAAGATCGACTTCTTGTGGGTGCCGTTCGGCACGAAGATCGTGCCGATGACCACAGTCATCACGGCAATCACGATCGCATACCACAGACCGGCATAGATGTTGCCGGACTGCGCCGAGATGGCGAAGGCGGTTGCAGGCAACAGGCCCCCGAACCAGCCGTTGCCGATGTGGTAGGGCAGCGACAGACCCGAGTAGCGGATGCGGGTCGGGAACAGTTCGACCAGCATGGCCGCGATCGGGCCGTACACCATCGTCACCAGCACGATCAGATAGGTAAGGATCAGGATGATCGTGATCTTCTGGCCGGTGAAGATGTCGAGAATGTTCTCGGCCTTGGCGACAGTGGTGTTGTCCTTGGCGACCAGCGGATAGCCCGCTGCCGTCAAAGCGTCCGCCACGGCCTTGTCAAAGGCGCCCTTGACGCCCCCGGCCTTGCCGGCCTCGGCCTTGGCGGCGTCAAGCGTCGCCAGAAGGTCAGCCGGAACCACCGTCCGCGCCGCGTCAACCGCCGCCTGCGCCGGAGCCACGGCCGCATTGGCTGCGTCAAGCGCCGTCTGCGCCGTCGCCTTGGCCGCGTCATCCGCCGCTGCCTTCAGCGCCTTGTCGGCATTGGCAACGGCCGTCTTGGCTGCACCCAGTGCCTTTTCGGCATCGTCCAGAGCGGTCATGACAGCCGGGTCGATGGCTGCCTTGGCTGCGTCCACGCCGGCTTTGGCGGTTGCGATCTCAGCGGTGTTCTTGCCGCTGTCATAGGACGCAATCACGGTGTCGCCGATCTTGACCGACGCAGGCTCGCCCGCCGCCCCATCAACCGTTTCCGAGTTGACCGAGAACGAGTAGAGCTTGGCTTTGACGATATCGCACGAGTTGGTGAACTTGACCGTTCCCGTCGGGTTGAACTGGAACGAGCAGTCCGCCGGATCTGCCGTCACGGTGACCGCTGTTTGTTGCGCGGTGTGCAGCATCGGGTTGGCGGTTTTGGTCAGAAAGCTGAACACCGGGAAGTAGGTGATGGCGGCAATCAGACAGCCGGCCAGAATAATCGGCTTGCGGCCGATGCGGTCGGACAGGCTGCCAAAGAAGATGAAGCCTGCGGTGCCGAGGATCAGCGACCACGCCACAAAGACGTTGGCCGAGAAGCTGTCGACCTTGATCACGTTCTGCATGAAGAACAGCGCGTAGAACTGACCCGAATACCACACCACGGCCTGTCCGGCGGTCAGGCCAAGCAGGGCGATGATGGCGATCTTGCCGTTCTTCCAGTTGCCGAACGCTTCGCGCAGCGGCGCCTTGGAGGCGGCACCCTCTTCCTTCATCTTCTTGAAGGCCGGGCTTTCGTTCATCTGCAGGCGGATATAAAGCGAGATCAGCAGCAGGAGGATCGAGCCCAGGAACGGGATTCGCCAGCCCCAGGCGTTGAACGCCTTCATCATCTGCGGCGTGCCATCGGCGTTCATCACGGCGGCCCCGACGGCGTCCAGCACCGGTTGATCCGGATAGGCACCGTTCACATAGCCCTGAACCGAGATGATCACGATCAGCGACAGCAAAAGACCCAGCGTTGCCGTGGTCTGGATGAACGCGGTGAAATAGCCGCGACGGTTCTGCGGGGCGTGTTCGGCCACATAGACCGCCGCTCCGCCATATTCACCGCCCAGCGCCAGACCCTGCAACATCCGCAGACCGATCAGGATGATCGGTGCCGCGACGCCCCAGGATTGATAACCGGGCAGAAGACCGACGAGGAAGGTCGAAACACCCATGATCGTGATGGTCACGAGGAAAGTGTATTTCCGGCCGACAAGGTCGCCCAGCATCCCGAACACCAGCGCGCCAAACGGGCGCACGATGAAGCCTGCGGCAAAGGCCAGCAGCGCAAACACGTTCCGCGTCGCTTCGGGGAAGGCGGTAAAGAAGTTTGCCCCGATGATCGCTGCCAGCGAGCCGTAGAGATAGAAGTCATACCATTCGAAAATGGTACCGGCAGACGAGGCAAGGATGACCTTGCGCTCTTCTGCCGTCATGGGACGCGAGCGTACGCTCACATCTGCCGTGGTATTCGCCATTGTCACTCTCCCATTGTGCCGGTCTTTGCCGGCGTCCCAGACCGGTCAGGTTGCCCTGATCAGCCCACTGTTCTCTGAACGCGTGTCCTCGCGTTCAGGTCATGTTCAAGGGCCTTAGCCCTTATTCATCCGGTTTGCGATCAAATCCTCCACGACGGATGGATCGGCCAGTGTCGATGTGTCTCCCAGGCTGCCATGGTCATTCTCGGCGATCTTGCGCAGGATGCGGCGCATGATCTTGCCAGAGCGGGTCTTTGGCAATCCCGGCGCCCATTGGATCAGGTCGGGCGTGGCAATCGGGCCGATTTCACTGCGGACCCATTTGACAAGTTCCTTCTTGAGATCCTCGGACGGGTCCTCTCCCTTCATCAGGGTCACATAGGCATAGATGCCCTGACCCTTGATGGGATGGGGATAGCCCACAACCGCACTTTCCGCAACCTTGGGGTGAGCGACCAGCGCGCTTTCGACCTCGGC
>JANMCI010000523.1:0-10067 GCA_031361245.1 Rhodobacterales bacterium | reverse complement strand
GGCCCTTTTTCATGTCGTCATACAGCTCGCAGCCAAACCCCTCGACCCCCGGTGGCATCAGGGTCGGCGGGGCGATCAGGCGCAGGTTGCACTCCATCTTGCCCAGCAGGATCAGGTTCGACCGGGCCACCCGCGAATGCGCGATGTCACCGCAAATCGCCACGGTCAGCCGCTCAATCCGCCCCTTGGCCCGGCGGATCGTCAAAGCGTCCAGCAGGGCCTGCGTCGGATGCTCATGCCGCCCGTCGCCCGCGTTCAGCACCGCACAGTTCACCTTGGACGCCAGCAGGTTCACCGCCCCCGACGACGAATGGCGCACCACCAGCAGATCCGGTCGCATCGCGTTCAGCGTCATGGCGGTGTCGATCAGCGTCTCGCCCTTTTTCACCGACGACTGGGCCACCGACATGTTCATTACATCGGCACCGAGCCGCTTGCCCGCCAGTTCAAAGCTGGCCTGCGTCCGCGTCGAATTTTCGAAGAACATGTTGATCTGCGTCAGCCCCGCCAGCACATCCGCAGATTTCACCGTCCGACGGTTCAGATCGACATAGCGGTCGGCCAGATCAAGAACTTCGACGATTTCCGCTGGCGAGAGCTGTTCAATGCCAAGCAGGTGGCGGGCGCGGAAGGTCATGCTCTCTCCTGTCGCTGGTTTCAGGGCTTATAGAAAGGCCCGGGCGCGGGGACAAGTCGGGTTGTTCCCGGACCCTCGCGGTCGTAGGTTCTGCACATGGGAATCGATCCGAACATTCAGGCCCCCCACCTTCTGGCCTCGCTCATTCTGACCCCCGAGGGCTGGCACGCCGCCTTGGCTGCCTTGGAATGGCAAATGGAACTGGGCGTGACCGAGATCACCGGCGAGGACCCGGTGGATCGCTATGCCTTGCCCGAAACGCCGAAACCCGCGCCCATGGCCGCTCCAGCGCTCGCCAAAGCGGCTGCGGCTGTCGTTTCGGTCGATGCCGTCGAGGTCGCCAGAAGCGCAGCTGTCCGGGCCGGCTCGCTTGAGGATCTGCGCGACGCCATCAGCGCCTTTGAGCACTGCGAATTGAAGCGCGGGGCCAAGACCACGGTGTTTGCCGATGGCAACCCGCGCGCCCGCGTCCTGATCCTTGGCGAGGCACCGGGGCGGGAGGAGGATCAGGAGGGCCGCCCCTTTGTGGGTCAGGCAGGCCAGTTGCTGGATCGGATGTTCGCCGCCATCGGTCTCAGCCGTACCAGCGCTGATCCCGAAACCGCGCTTTACATCACCAACGTCCTGCCGTGGCGCCCGCCGCAGGACCGCGACCCCGAGCCGGAAGAGATCGCCATGCTGCGCCCCTTTGTCGAGCGGCACATCGAACTGGTGGACCCGGCGGTGATCGTCGCCATGGGCAATGCGCCCTGCCAATGCCTGTTGGGCACCAAAGGCATCCAGCGGCTGCGCGGCAACTGGGCGCAGGCCCTGGGCCGCCCGGTCTTGCCGATGACCCACCCGGCCTATCTGTTGCGCAACCCGGCGGCCAAACGCGAGGCCTGGGCGGATTTGCTGAGCCTGATGGGGAGGTTGACAGGATGAGCCGGATAGATGAGAGCCGCGAATTCATGGCGGTCCGGATTGCGGTTCTGACCGTGTCCGATACGCGGACGGCAGAGGATGACAAATCGGGCGATGCGTTGGCTGAAAGGCTGACCGATGCGGGCCATGTGCTGGCGGCGCGGGGGATCGTGCAGGACGACCGGGCGGTGATCGCGGCGCGGCTGCGGCAATGGATCGCGGACCCTGCGGTGGATGTGATCCTGACCACGGGGGGCACCGGGCTGACCGGGCGCGACGTGACGGTCGAGGCCCACCGGGACGTCTATGAGAAAGAGATCGAGGCCTTTGGCACGGTCTTTACCATGGTCTCGATGCAGAAGATCGGCACCAGCGCCGTGCAAAGCCGGGCCTGTGGCGGGGTGGCGGGGGGCAAGTATCTGTTTGCTTTGCCCGGCTCTCCGGGGGCCTGCCGGGATGCCTGGGACGAGATCTTGAAATGGCAATTGGACTTCCGCCACCGGCCCTGCAATTTCGTGGAAATCATGCCGAGACTCGAGGAACACAAGCGGCGGAAGTGACGGGTTTTCACGCGTGAAAACACTGACAATCTATTGTTATATATGAATACTCCTGAAAGAAACCTATCCAGTTTGCGCCCGCTGCGGGGTGGGACCGGCGGTAAGGAAACGGAGCGCCTTCGGCGCGCTGTCTTTATCTCGCCTCTGGCGCAAGCGCCAACCGGCTCGGGCGGCGTTTTCCGCGCGGGGAGTATTTGAGAAAGTGCAAAGACATCAGATCAGGCTGGGCGGCAAGGTGAAGCCTCGCAGCATTTCGGCGGCGGATGCCGGGCGCTTGCCCTCGCGCTGGGCTTCGGTGATCTCGACCGCGCCGGTGCCGCAGGCGACAGTGAAGCCGTGCAGGACCTGACCGGGGGCGCCGGCACCTTTGGCGAGGCGGCAGCGCAGGAGTTTCAGGCGCTCGCCCCCGGCTTCGGTCCAGGCGCCGGGAAATGGCGAGAGGCCGCGGATGTGCCGGTCAACCTCGGCGGCGGGGCGGGTCCAGTCGATAGGCGCCTCGGATTTGTCGATCTTCCGGGCATAGGTCACGCCCTCTGCCGGCTGGGGTTCCGCCGTCAACTCCGGCAAGCGCGCGAGGGCTTGCACGATCAGGTCGGCCCCGATGCGCGACAGCCGGTCGTGCAGGTCGGCGGTGGTTTCCTCGGGGTCGATGGCTGTGCTGCGACGCATATGGACCGGACCGGTGTCCAGCCCCGCCTCCATCTGCATGATGCAGACCCCGGTTTCCCTGTCACCCGCCATGATGGCGCGGTGGATGGGGGCCGCGCCGCGCCAACGCGGCAACAGCGAGGCATGAATGTTGAGGCAGCCGTGCGTGGGTGCAGCGAGAATGGCGGGGGGCAGGATGAGGCCATAAGCCACCACGACGGCCACATCGCTGCGCAGCGAAGCGAAATCCCGCTGCACCTCGATGCTGCGCAGCGAAGCCGGGTAACGCACGGGAATTCCCAACTTTTCCGCGGCGATATGAACGGCGCTTGGCCGGTCCGCCTTGCCGCGGCCAGCGGGACGGGGCGGTTGGGTGTAGGCCGCAGCAATTTCATGCTGCGCAGCAATTGCCAGCAGGATCGGCACCGAAAATTCGGGCGTGCCCATGAAGACTATGCGCATTGGCCGGGCCTCATCCGCGTCTCCGCAGCTTGTCGGCCTTTGCCAGCAGCATCTGGCGTTTCAGCGGCGAGAGATGATCGAAATACAACTTGCCGTTCAGGTGGTCGATCTGATGCTGAGCCGAGGTCGCCCAGAGGTTGACCATGTCGCGCTCCTCGATCTCGCCGTCCGCATTGAGGTAGCGCACCGTGACTGCGCGGGGGCGCGAAATGACGGCGGAGACGCCGGGCAGGTTGGGGCTCGCCTCTTCGTGGTCGCGCATCTGGCCTGACGCGTGCAACACTTCCGGGTTGGCCATGAGGATCGCCTGACCGCGCGCCTCGGAGCAATCGACGACGGCTAGGCGCAGCGCCACGCCGATCTGGACCGCGGCAAGGCCATAACCCGGCATGGCGTCCATCACCTCGACCATTTCAGCCCAGACCGCACGGACCTCTGGCGTGATTTCGGCGACGGGTGCGGCTGGGCTTTTCAGGACGGGGTGAGGATAGGGGAGGCAGGCCCTCATGCGCGGGCTTCCACTTCGGCCTTGACGCGGTCCTCGGGCGAGAGGTGGTCAAGCGTCAGGATGCCGTTGAGGTGGTCAACCTCGTGTTGGGCGCAGATGGCGCGAAACCCGGTCAGCTTCTGGGCGGCGATGGCGCCCTCTGGGGTCACCCATCGCAGGATGATCGCCGTTGCGCGGGCCACCTCGACGATGGGGCCGGGGATGGACAGGCAGCCCTCGGGGCCGATCGTGGTTTCGGGCGAGCGCCAGACGATTTCGGGGTTGATGAAAATCTCGGGCGCGGGCTCGTCGGTTTTCCAGGCGGCATCCATCACGAAAAGCCGGGTCAGGCGGCCGACTTGCGGCGCGGCCAGTCCGCGCCCGCCGGCGGCATACATCGTGTCCAGCATGTCGCGCGCCAGCGTCAGCGTCCCGTCATCCACCGCGGCCGGAAAGCTCGCCGTCGTCAGCCGCGGATCGGGCCATTTGAGGACGGGCAGCACGGTCATGCCCGGCCCTCGCGTGCCCGCTCGCGTTTCAGCTTTTCCATCTTGCGGGTGATCATCTGCCGCCGCATCAGGCCAAGGTAATCGATGAAGAGCTTGCCGTTCAAATGGTCGATCTCGTGCTGCACGCAGGTGGCCCACAGGCCATTGAAGGTTTCTTCCTGAACCGCCCAGTGTTCATCGGTCCAACGCACGGTCGCGGCATCAGGGCGCTGGACGTCGGCATATTGGTCGGGGATCGACAGGCAGCCCTCTTCATAAGTCGCAAGATTGTCGGAGGTCCAGATGATCTCGGGATTGAACAGGATGATCGGGCGCGGCGCGTCGGGCGCCTTCATGCAGTCCATCACGATCAGGCGCCGCGTCACGCCGACCTGAGGGGCGGCAAGGCCGATGCCGGGGGCATCGTACATGGTGTCCAGCATGTCGGTGGCCAATTTGCGCAGATCCGCAGTGATCTCCTTGACGGGATCACAGAGCTTCTTGAGCCTTGGGTCAGGGTGGATCAGGATGGCGCGGATCATGGCAAGGGATTTACGGTGCGGGCGAGATTGGTGCAAGGGGGGCGGGTTCGAAATGGTGGTGAAGACAGTTTTCTGCTATTTTGCACTATTTTGGAATATAATTCCAATTTTACTGAAATAATCGGGAAGTAATTCCAATAATCATACTGTAATTGGAACGCCAATCCACTGAGGGCCGCAGGAAAACATGGACTTTGACGAGCAGATCGACCGCCTGGGCTCCCATTCCGTGAAATGGGACATGATGGAGCCGATGTTTGGCGTGCCGGCCAAGGACGGTATCGCGATGTGGGTGGCGGATATGGAGTTCCGCCCGCCAGCCTGCGTGCAGCGCGCGCTGCAGGGGATGCTGGACCACGGTCTTTACGGCTATTTTGGCGACGAGGCGGCCTATCTGGCGGCGATCCAGTGGTGGATGAAGACCCGCCATGGCTGGGACGTCGACAAGAGCCACATCTTCACGACCCACGGTCTGGTCAACGGCACAGCGCTGTGCATCGACGCGTTTACCGATCCCGGCGACGGCATCGTGCTGACCACGCCGGTCTATCACGCCTTTGCGCGGGTCATCAAAGCCGGCGACCGCAAGGTGGTGGAATGCCCGCTGGTGATGCGCGACGGGCGGCAGCAGATGGATTTTGCCGGCTGGGACAAGCTGATGACCGGGTCGGAGAAGATGTTCATCCTGTGCTCTCCGCACAATCCCGGTGGGCGGGTCTGGACGGCTGCCGAATTGCGGGGCGTGGCCGATTTCTGCAAACGGCACGATCTGGTGCTGGTGTCGGACGAGATCCATGCCGATCTCGTCATGCCGGGGCACAAACACACGCCGATGGCCCTTGTCGACGGTGTGGCTGACCGGTTGGTGATGATGACGGCCACCACCAAGACTTTCAACATTGCGGGCGCTCATATCGGCAATGTGATCGTCGCAGACCCCAAGTTGCGCGAGAAATTCGCAAAGTCGATGATGAAGATGGGCATCTCGCCCAACTCCTTCGGCATGTTCATGGCGACGGCGGCCTATTCCAGGGACGGGGCGGCCTGGGTCGATGCGCTGAACCTCTATCTCGACTGCAATCGCCGGGCGTTCGATGCGGGGGTCAATGCCATTCCGGGCCTGCGCTCGGTGCCGTTGGAGGCGACCTATCTGGCTTGGGTCGATTTCTCGGGCACGGGCATGACGACTGAAGAGTTCACGGCGCGGGTGGAAAAGGGCGCAAAGATTGCCGTCAACCACGGCACCGCCTTTGGCAAGGGCGGCGAGAGCTATCTGCGCTTCAATCTCGCCTGTCCGCGCGCACAAATCGACAAGGCGGTCGCGCGGCTCAAGTCGGCGTTTTCCGATCTGCAATGAAACGTCTGGCGCGGCTGTTCTCGGCGCTGCTTCTGGTGGCAGCGGCGGCGGTTGCCGCGCTGATGATCCGGTTGCAACCCGAGCCGCCGGGCCCCGACGCCCTGTCGGGTCGGATCACCCGGATCGCGGTCGACAAATCCGACCGGCTGATGATGGTCTATGACGGTGCAAAGGAACTACGCCGCTACCGGATCGCACTTGGATCAAGCCCGGTCGGCGACAAGCTGAGGCAGGGCGACGAACGCACGCCCGAAGGGCGGTTTCGCATCGACCGCAAGAACGCCAACAGTGCCTTTACCCTGTCGCTGGGTCTGGATTACCCCCAAGCGGAAGACCGCGCACGCGCCGCGGCGGGCGGCTATGACGCGGGCGGCGACATCATGATTCACGGCCAGCCAAATGCTGTGCCCGATGGGACACAACTCAGAGGAGATTGGACGGCAGGGTGCATCGCCCTGCCTACCGCCGCGATTCGCGAAGTCTTTGCCGCAACAGAGGTCGGAACACTGGTCGAGATCAGGCCCTAGGCAGATAGCCGACGGGGGTGTTCTCGTCGCGCCAGAAGTCCAGCGGTGCCTTGTCGTTCACGATGGTCAAGCGTTTGAAATCGCAGACCAGCTCATCGCCCTCAGCGACAGAGGCGACGATAAGGCATTGAAATACATGGCGTGCGCCGTCATAGACATCAACCAGACCCCGCAGATGCGGGGTCAGTTTGGCGTCGAGAACCATGCCGTCATGCCAGAACCGCAGCACCGGAAAAACCGCCTCACCGACCTGAACACGCAGGCGCGACTTGCGCCGTTCGCCGGATTTGCGGGCCACTTCCAGACCCTCCTGCACTTCTTTTGACAGAAAATTCAGCATGTCACACCCCACCCGGCAACCAGTCTGCGCCCAGATCTGTGAAACTCAAGATGGCAGAAAGGCGTGACTTTTTTGCGAAGACGCCGTGACGAAATTGCAACAAATGTGACCGATCTCCGGGCCGTGGCGGAGGTTTAGCACACCCTTGCCCTTTGGACTGTTTCGCACGGACCAAACCGAAATTTTTGGCCAAATTGTCTGCGATTTGCGCTATGGCTGGGCCAGTTCAACCGGAGAGTTCCATGCGACGTTCAACGATTGCCTTGATTGCCTGTCTGACCGCCAGCCCGGCGGTGTCCGCGCCCTGTGGCGGTGATTTCGGTGGGTTTCTGCGTGCCATGTCGGCAGAGGCGGCCGCCAAGGGTCTGCCTCAGGGTGCGATTGAAGAATTCATGGCCGGAGCCAAGCGCGACGGCGCGGTGATCAAGGCCGACCATGGTCAGGGGATATTCCGCAAGACCTTCATCGAGTTTTCGCAAAGTCTGATCAGCAAGAACCGGATCAACGGCGCCGCCAGCTATTCCAAGAAATACGACGCGGCGTTTGATGCGGCCGAGCGCAAATATGGCGTCTCGCGCGGGGTCATCCTGGCCTTTTGGGCCTTTGAGACCGATTTCGGGCAGGTGCAGGGCGATTTCAACACCCGCAATGCCTTGCTGACACTGGCCCATGATTGCCGGCGCCCCGAGATCTTTCAGCCGCAGGTTCTGGCGGCGATTGCGCTGACGGCGCGGGGCGACATTGATCCGGGATCGACCAAGGGGGCGTGGGCGGGCGAGATCGGGCAGGTGCAGATGCTGCCGCGCGACATTCTGGAACGGGGCGTGGATGGCGACGGCGACGGGCATATCACGCTGAAGTCCAGTGCGCCGGATGCGATCCTGTCGGCCTCGCACATGCTGCAATTCTACGGCTGGCGAGCGGGGCAGCCGTGGTTGCAGGAAGTGGTGGTGCCCGAGGGGCTGGACTGGTCCAAGACCGGGATCGACACCGAAATGCCCGCCTCGAAATGGGCGGCGATGGGGGTGCGGGCGCGCAAGGGAGAGTTGGCGAACCTGCCCGCCTCGATCCTGCTGCCGCAGGGGCGCAAGGGGCCGGCCTTTATCGTCTATCCCAACTACAAGGTTCTGTTCGAGTGGAACAAGAGCTTTGTCTATGTGACGACGGCGGCCTATTTCGCAGCCCGGATCGAGGGTGCCCCTGCCTATGACGCGGGCAAGCCGGATCCTGCGTTGTCGACCGAGGCGACGGTGGCGCTGCAGAAGAAGCTTGCCGCAAAAGGCTATGATGTGGGCAAGATCGACGGGATCATCGGGGCCGGAACCCGGCGGGCCGTGCAAGCCGAACAAAAGCGGCTTGGCCTGCCTGCCGACGGCTGGCCGACCAAGGCGCTGGTGGACGCGCTGTGACCCCCGTCACGACCGCCGAGTTGATGGCGGCATTGCCGCACATTCTGGCCGCCCCGAAGGACGACGCGCAGGTCCACTCGCTGTGCCTGAGGCCGGGTTATGGCGAGCGGGCGTTTCCGGACCGCATCAGCATGACCCGCAAGGGCGGCATTCCGGGCGAGCGTTGGGTCACGGCGCCGTGGCTCAAGCTGGAGGATGGCAGCCCGGACCCGCGCATCCAGGTCTCGATCCTGCCCCTGCGGGTGATGGATCTGGTCTGGCGCGACCGCTTGGGCACGCCGCATCCGGGCGATCCGATCGTGGCGGATCTGGACTGCTCGCTGGCCAATCTGCCGACCGGCTCGCTGATCAGGGCGGGAACTGCGGTGCTGCGGGTGTCGGACCATTTCAACCAAGCCTGCGCCAAGTGGAAGGTGCGCTACGGCGCCGATGCCCGCGCCTTCATCGACGCGCCGGGGCATCCCGAACTGCGGTTGCGCGGTATTCTGTGCGCGGTCGAAGAGGATGGCGAGGTGCGCCTGACCGACCGTCTGCAGGTGCTGCGCCGCAATTGAAATCCTTAAGATTTGCCGTGAAGTCGCTTCTTAGCCAATTGGAAAGGGGATTCGGGCAGCTTTGATCTTGGGTGTATAAAATCAAAGTGGGTGGGTGCAATGGCCTATGCTTTTCCGGGCGAAGGGGCCCTGGACTATTATCCGTGCAATTATGGCACGTCGCGGCTGACATTTCGGGGGCCGCGCCGGTCGCTGGACCGGCCCTATATCGTCTTTCTTGGCGGGGCAGAGACCTATGGCAAATACGTGCCCGAGCCCTTTGCCGACCTTGTCGAAGACGAGGTGGGGTATGCGGCGATCAATCTGGGCTGCATCAATGCCGGCCCTGATGTCTACCTTTCCGAGCCGGAACTGATCAGGATCGCTCAGGGTGCCGAGGCCGTGGTGCTGCAGATCATGGGGGCGGCCAACCTCTCGAACCGCTTTTACACGGTTCATCCCCGGCGCAACGACCGCTTCATTGCGGCCACGCCGTTGTTGCGCACGCTGTTCCGCGACGTGGATTTCACCGAGTTTCACTTCACCCGCCACCTGCTCACGACGCTCGAGGCGACGTCAAAAGAGCGGTTCGAGATGGTGGCAGAGGGTTTGCGTCAGACCTGGACGCAGCGCATGGCCGACCTGCTGGAGGTGTTGCCCAAGCGGACCGTGCTCTTGTGGATGGCGGATACCGCGCCCGAACCAAGGGCGCAGTGCCGCGGCTTACGGGGCGATCCGGTGCTGGTGGACCGCGCCATGGTGGCCGAGATCGTCCCCAAGGCGCAGGCCTATGTCGAGGCGGTGACCTCGCCCAAGGCGCGGCAGGCCAGTCTGGAAGGCATGGCCTTTGCGGCGCTGGAGGCGCTGGCGGCGGCGGCGCTGCCCGGGCCCGCGGTGCACCGCGAGGTGGCGGCCAGACTGGCGCAGGCGCTGGATGGCGTGATCAGGTAAGATGCGCCGGGGCGGCCTTGCCCTTGGCGCGCAGGGCAGCCCCGGCGCATTGCGCTACAGCTTTTCGATCAGTTCCGGCACGGCGGTAAACAGGTCCGCGACCAGTCCGTAATCGGCGACCTGAAAGATCGGCGCTTCTTCGTCCTTGTTGATCGCGACGATGACCTTGCTGTCCTTCATGCCCGCCAGATGCTGGATCGCCCCCGAGATGCCGACGGCCACG
>JANMCI010000468.1:0-1530 GCA_031361245.1 Rhodobacterales bacterium | reverse complement strand
CACCGAGATGTACCCCTCGACATTCGCCGTGACGTCGGTGCCGGGCAGGGTCGGGCGCCCCTGCTCGCCACCCTTGATCCACAGGAACTGCCGCCCGGTGGGCGAGACATGGGGTTCCAGCGAAAAGGCGGTATAGCGGCGAAAGCCCTGCGTGGCGGCCTTGGTGCCCTTGACCTGATCGGCGGCGACGGGCGGGAAATTGACGTTGTAGAACAGCCGGTAATCGGCCTCGTCCCAGATCGCATGATCCAGAAGCTTGCGCACCAGCGCCACGCCGTGCTGGACCGCGGCCTCATAAGGGTCCGCGAGCTTGGCATTGCCGGGCCCGAAGAACTGGCTCAGCGCGATGGCTCTGACCCCGTGCAGCGCCGCCTCCATCGCGCCGCCGATGGTGCCCGAGTAAAGCACGTTTTCGCCCGCATTGTTGCCCCGGTTGACCCCGGACAGCACCAGATCGGGCTTGGCGTCCTTCATCACATGGTAAAGCCCGGCCAGCACGCAATCGGCGGGCGAGCCTTCGGCGGCAAAGCGGCGGGGGGCAAGCTCGGCGATCATCGTGGGATGGGTATAGCTGATGCAATGGCCGACGCCGGATTGCTCGAAGGCCGGGGCCACGGTCCAGACCTCGCCACCGGGTCCGGCGATGGCCTTGGCAATCGCCTCCAGCACCACTAGGCCCGTCGCGTTGATCCCGTCGTCATTGGTGATGAGAATACGCATTTGGCCCCCCTGAGCCTGTCATAGAGGAGGGGGGGAGGGCAGGCAAGTGGCTGGGGCCACCCGGACCCGGGTCCGCTAGATCTCGGGGCTGAGGTCGGGCTGATCGGGGATTTCGTCGGGCAGATCCTCCGGCTCGTCGTCAGGATCATAGAAGGGTTCGTCCGGGTCGGGGATGGTATCTGGCCATTGCGGCAACTCCTCCGGCCCGGCGGGCGGGATGTCGGGCGGAGGCCGGGGGCCGGAGGCGGCAGGGCCGGGTCTGGTGAAGTCTGTCATGGCGTGGCTCTCCTTGATCAGTCTTGAGGTTATGGCGCGTTGGCCGGTCTGTCCTTGCTCCAGATCAATGCCGGGCGCGATGGACGGGGCGGGCGGCTTGCGCTAAAGGCTGCGGCAAAGAGACATGGGATTGCGACGGATGGACGGCAAGGGATCGGATCGGGCGGAGACGGGTGTGCCGGGCGCGCACCGGCTTTCGGTGGCGCCGATGATGGACTGGACCGACCGCCATTGCCGCTTCTTTCACCGCCAGCTGACCCGGCGGGCGATGCTTTACACCGAGATGGTGACCGCGATGGCCGTGATCCATGGCCCGCGCGACCGGCTTCTGGGCCATGGTGCGGCCGAACATCCGGTGGCGCTGCAACTTGGCGGCTCGGACCCGGCCGAACTGGCGCTGGCCGTGCGGATCGCGGCACCTTTCGGCTATGACGAGATCAACCTCAATGTCGGCTGCCCGTCGGACCGCGTGCAGTCGGGCTGCTTTGGCGCGGTGCTGATGGAGCGTCCCGCTCTGGTCGCCGACTGTGTCGC
>JANMCI010000457.1:0-3187 GCA_031361245.1 Rhodobacterales bacterium | reverse complement strand
CGCCGTCCGGATGCTGGAGGAAAGCCAGCTTTTGCGCCGGTCGTGTGAACACCGGTGTCATGCCGACAAGCCGCGTCCACCAGTCAAGCGAGGTCGGATAGTCGCTGACCATCATCTCGGCCACGAGGCGGTTCCACTGCGGTCTTCGGCCAATGCCCATCGGATGCTCCCCCTGCGGTCAGGCTAGGCGTTCTGACGGGCAGGGCAAGGGCATTTTCGGGCAACTGGTCTGCGCCCCAGAATTGGGCGACGGTCTGGCCGGGCCGCGCCGGAAAGCGCCACGCATCACGCAATTCGTGCAGCCATACGCGGCGACCCATGCGAGTGTACCAGCGCATGGCATGGGCAATGTCGCGGTCGGGGTGAAGCCAGACCCGCCACAGCGCCTTGGGCCGCAGTTGCAGCACGGCCTCGATCAGCTTGACCCACAGAAACACCCGCCACGCCGGAACGCGCGGGGTTTCCAGCACCTGATGCTTGTAGTCCCAAAGCCTGAGGTCGGTCTGGATCACGCGGCGATGGGCCGACTGGGTGTGAAAGGGTGTCCAGCGGTGCGGGGTGGCAAAGACCGACATCACCTGATCGGGGTCATAGGCCAGAAGGTGGCGCAGAAGGGTCCAATAGTCGCGGTCCGTCTCCTCCTCGAACCCCACGGCAAAGGTGCACAGGCCGATCATGCCGTGCTGGCGCAGCAACTGGATCGCCTGACGGTCCTTGGCGCGGCTGCCGCCCTTCTTGACGGTGGCAAGGGTGGCCTCGTCGGTGCCCTCAAGGCCCATCAGGAAGCGGATGCAGCCGGCCTGCTTGTAAAGATGCAGGATGTCGGCATCCCTCACGATGTCATCGGCGCGGGTCGAGCCGACGATGGTGACCCTGACCCCGGTGGCGATCAGCGCCTCCAGAAACGCTTTCCAGGCGCGGCGCGAGGAGGTCGGGTTCTCGTCGGCAAGGTTGATCAGCTCGACCCCCTTTTCGCGCACCAGCCAGGCGATTTCGGCGGCGAATCTGACCGGATCGCGGTGGCGCCAGCGGGTCCAGAAGCCGCGCTGACCGCAATAGGTGCACAGATGCGGGCAGCCGCGCGAAAACTGCATCACCACGGCGCGTTTGCCGCCCCAATAGGAATAGCGTGTGAAATCAATGAGCTCCCATCCCGTGCGGTGGGCGTCAAGGTCGCGGATCAGCGGGGCGGGCGGGGTGGCGAAGGGCTGGCCGTCGCGGCGGTAAGCGATGCCCGTGACGCCGGACAGATCATCGCCCGCCGCAAGGGCAGCGATCAGGGCTTGGGTGGTGGCCTCACCTTCGCCGCGCACGATGATGTCGATTTGGGGGGCGTCGCGCAGGATGTCCTGCCAGTGATAGCTGGGAAAGACGCCGCCGTAGATGATCTGAAGGCCGGGTTGCCGCGCCTTCAGCAACCGGGCGAGGGTCAGCGCCGTGGGGTGGACCGAGGTCGAGCCGGAATGGCCGATCAGCACGGCATCGGGCCGGCCGCGCAGCACGTCGAACACGACAAGCGGCAGGGGCGTGTTCCGCGGATCGGCATTGATGAGCCGCACCTCGTGGCCCGCGTCGATCAGTGGCCCGCCGATGGCCAGAAGCCCGAGGGGGGGCAAGTTTTCGCGTGGCACGCGCGAACCGATAGAGGTATGAGGCGGGTGAAGCAGGGTGATGCGCATGGGGCCCTCCAATTGACTGCCCCAAGGTTCGGCCCCGCGCGTGCAGAAATTCCGGAGCGTTGCATGAGGTTTTGTGTAGCCATCGACGGGCCGGCGGCGGCGGGCAAGGGGACGATCGGGCGGGCGCTGGCCGCGCGTTTCGGCTTTGCCCATCTCGATACCGGGCTTTTGTACCGCGTCGTGGGGGCCAGGGGCGGCGATCCGGTGGCGGCGGCCGAGGCACTGACCCCCGAGGATCTGGCGCGCGACGATCTGCGCTCGCTGGCGGCGGGGCAGGCGGCAAGCCGGGTGGCGGCGATCCCTGAGGTGCGGGCGGCTCTGGTCGCCTTTCAGCGCCGCTTTGCCCAGGCCGAGGGCGGGGCCGTGCTGGACGGGCGCGACATCGGCACCGTGATCTGCCCCGAGGCGGAGGTGAAGCTTTACGTCACGGCCAGCGCCGAGGTCCGCGCCCATCGGCGCTGGCTGGAGGTCGGTGGTGATCCGGCACAGGTGCTGGCCGAAGTGATGGAGCGCGACAAGCGCGACATGGACCGCACGACCGCCCCCCTCAAGCCTGCGGCGGATGCGGTGGTGCTGGACACCTCGGTGATGTCGATTGACGAGGCCGTGCAGGCGGCGTTTGGTGTAGTTCTGGCGCGGATGGGGGGCAAGTGATGCAGATTTCGGACCTGAAGGACAAGGCGGTTCTGATTACCGGCGCCTCGACCGGGATCGGCGCGGCGCTGGCCCGCGAATTTGCCCGGCATGGCGCCTGGGTGGGCCTGCACTTCAACGCCTCGGAAGGGCCGGCCAAGGCGCTTGCCGCCGAGATCGAGGCGGCTGGCGGCAGGGTCGTGCTGATCCGGTCCGACATGTCCACGGGGGATGGAGCGCGTCAGGCAGTTGCGCAGGCCGTCGCGGCCTTCGGACGGCTGGACGGGCTGATCAACAACGCGGGCGGCATGGTGCGGCGGGTCGCCTATGAAAAGGCGACCGAGAAGGACTATGACGAGATCATGGACCTCAATGCCCGCTCGGTTCTGGTGGCCTCGGGGGCGGCCATTCCGCATCTGAAGGCGGCAGGGGGCGGGTTCATCATCAACACCACCTCGATTGCCGCGCGCAACGGGGCGGGCGGCGGGGCGGGGCTGTACGGCTCGGCCAAGTCCTTTGTGTCGAACGTGACGCGGGGCATGGCCAAGGAGCTGATCCCTTTTGGCATCAGGGTGAACGCGGTTTCCCCGGGCGTCATCGCCACGCCGTTTCACGAACGCTATTCGACCGAGGCGCAGATGGCCGCCATGGTCGCGACCATTCCGCAGGGTCGGGCAGGGGTGGCCGAGGATTGCGTGGGGGCCTATCTGTTTTTGGCCAGCGCCGCGCTGTCGGGCTATATCATCGGGCAAGTGATCGAGGTCAATGGCGGGCAGCTGATGCCGTAAACGGCGGCCCCTGCGGGCCACCGGCGCCCAGTGGACCTTGGTGATGACGGCTCCAGTAGAGCCTTCACCGGTCCGATTGCCAGAGCC
>JANMCI010000439.1:0-3542 GCA_031361245.1 Rhodobacterales bacterium | reverse complement strand
GGAGGCCCGGGTTGGCAGCTTGACCGCCCTGGCAACAGGCGCGGCAGAGGAATGGTCATCCAGGGGCGCAAGCCCTGGACAGAATCCGGCTTACAGGCCATCCGCGCAACCTTTCCCACGGTCCGGCCGGGCCCGGAATTCACTGCAGCGCCGCTCTGGCCAAGCGCCGGCATTTGCGGTTGGATTGTTTCCGAAACCGACACAAAACAGATGACAGATGGCGGAAGACGAGGGCAAGGACGACACGGTCAAGGCGGCGCGACGTTCGGCCTGTGCCATGGCGTGCGACGCGGCAAGGTGCAGGCTTGGTTTCGCAAGAAACCGGGCAATGCCAATGTGATCGGCACCGACATCTCGCAAACCGCGACCCAGTTCGAAAACACCGTGCGATGGGATTTCCACGACGAAAACCCCGACTGGGAGGCCAAGGCCGATTTCGTCTATTCGAACTCGTGGGACCATGCCTATGACCCCGGCAAAGCGTTCCACGCCTGGGCCAAGTGTCTCAAACACAGCGGCTGGCTGCTGATCGACCACACCGGCGGCCTTATGCCCGAATCGTCCAACGTGCTGGTCCCGTTCGGTGCCACCCGCGACGCGGTGATCCGCATCCTGGGCGAGAGTTGCGGCGATCTGGGCCGCGTGACCGTGGTTCTGGACTGCACGGGCGACGAGGAATACCCCGCGACCGTGATAGTGTTCCAGCGTGGCTGAAACCACGATTTTTCGCGCTGAATAAGGTTGACTCTGACGCCTGCATAGCTAAAAGGCGGGCTTCAAGGATTTCACGGGGCTGCGGTGTGGCCCCGATGCAGGAGAGACGACCATGGCCAAACCGGCGACGATCAAGATCCGTCTGAACTCGACGGCTGGCACCGGGCACTTCTATGTCACCCAGAAGAACGCCCGCACGATGACCGAAAAGATGACGGTCAACAAGTATGACCCCGTCAAGCGGCAGCATGTCGAATACAAGGAAGGCAAGATCAAGTAAGATCTCGCCAGACCGGACGTTACGCAAGGCCGCGCCACGAGCGCGGCTTTTTCGTTTTCGCGGACCGGTTGCAACGCGCCTTCCGGCGCGGCATTTTTGTTCCCTAAGCGCACTTTGCGGGGGGATTTGATGCCGGACCATGACATGAAGGACTACCGCTTTGACCTTAACGGCTATCTGATCCTGGAAAACGCCGTCGACACCGCCCATCTGGCCGCCCTGAACGCCACCTTTGACAGCTTTCCCGAGCTTGGGTTCAAGGAATGGTGGGGTGATGTCCAGCGCTGGACAACAACGCCAAGGCCGGGATGGAATTGCAGAACATCGTCCACGCCGGCAGGCCGTTCGAGGATCTCATTGACCATTCGGCGTGGATAGACCGGCTGCGCCGCTATTGCGGTGAGGATCAGATCTGGATCGAGGGCCTGTTCATCGATGAATGTTTCGCTTCGATCCGCCGCTCTGGCGGCTTTTTCCCGATGCATTCTGGCGGCCACGAAAGGGCAATCCGCAACCAATACGGCTATGCCGACGGGCGCTGGCAATGCGGGCAGGTCAACATCCTGCTGGCGCTGACCGATATCGGCCCCGGCGACGGCGGCACGCGGATCATCCCGGGCAGTCACAAGAGCAGCTTTGCCCACCCGATCTTTCGCCAGTCCTATGCCGAGCGCTGCAAGCTTGACGATGAAGTGGTCGAGGGGGCGGTCGAGGTCCATCTGAAGGCGGGATCGGCGCTCCTTTTTTCAGATGCCATCTCGCACGGGGCAACGCAGCGCACCACCGCTGGCGAGCGGCGGGTCGTGATCTATCGCTATGGGCCGGGCTGGGGCAATACGCGCTATGGCTATCGTTACAGTCAGGCGCTACTGGATCGGGTGACCCCGTCGCAACGGGCGATCCTGCAGCCGGTTGTCCCCCGTCAGCCCGGCGCGACCTTTGGTCTGGAGCGGGGATAAGGGCAGAGCATGGAGCGCGATCACTACGAGGAACATTACGTCGCCCGCGTCGGCTGGCTGCGCGCGGCGGTGCTGGGGGCCAATGACGGCATTGTCTCGACGGCATCGCTGATCGTGGGGGTGGCGGCGGCCTCGGATCGCTCTGGCGTGCTGCTTGCGGGCATGGCGGGGCTTGCGGCGGGGGCCTTGTCGATGGCGGCGGGGGAATATGTCTCTGTGTCGTCGCAAGCGGACACCGAGAAGGCCGATACCGCGCGCGAGCGGGCCGAGATCGCCACCGACCCCGAGGAGGAGCTGCGCGCCCTTGCCGGGATCTATGAGCGGCGCGGCCTGACACCCGAGCTTGCGCATCAGGTGGCCACGGCGCTGCACGCCAAGGACCCGCTGGAGGCGCATCTGCGCGATGAGCTGGGCTTTTCGGAGCATACCGAGGCGCGGCCTCTGACGGCTGCCGTCGCCTCGGCCGGCAGCTTTGCCGTGGGGGCCGCGATGCCGATGGCTGCGGCGGCACTGGTGCCGACGGCTGCTATCAGCCTGTGGGTGACGGTCCTGTCGCTGGCCTTTCTGGCGGTTCTGGGAGCGGTGGGCGCGCGGGCAGGGGGGGCGCCTGTGCCGCGCGCCGTGGCGCGGGTGACCTTTTGGGGCGCCGTGGCGATGGCTGTGACCTATGCCGTGGGCACGCTGTTCGGCGCTGTGGTCTGACGCGCAATCAGGGCAGACCCGCAAATGAAAAGGGCCGGGAAATCCCGGCCCTTTCGTCATTGGGTTGGTTGGATCACTCGCGGTTGCCCATGAAGCGCAACAGGAACATGAACATGTTGATGAAGTCGAGATAGAGCGTCAGCGCGCCCATGATCGCCGACTTGCCCAACCAGTCGCTGTCGCCGTGTTGGGCGTGGTTGACATAGTCGCCCTTGATCTTCTGGGTGTCCCAAGCCGTCAGGCCTGCAAAGATCAGCACGCCGATGGCCGAGATGGCGAAATCAAGGGCGGCAGACTGCAGGAAGAGGTTGACGAGCATCGCCACGATCAGGCCAATCAGGCCCATCATCAGGAACGATCCCATCGCCGACAGGCTTCTCTTGGTGGTGTAGCCATAGAGCGACAGGCTGGCGAAGGCGATCGAGGTCACCAGGAAGGTCTGGGCGATCGAACCCGAGGTATAGACCGCGAAGATGAACGCCAGCGACAGGCCGACCGAGGCGGCGTAGACATAGAAGAACAGTTGCGCCGCAGCCACCGACAGGCGGTTGATCATTGCGCTGAACACCATGACCAGCACCAGCGGCGCGAACATCACCACCCATTTCAGCGGGGTCATGAAGATCGTCTGTACCATGGCGTCGTTGGAGCCAATGGCCCAAGCCATGCCCCCGGTGATCAGCATCGCCACGGACATCAGTCCGTAAACCTTGTTCATGTGGGCGCGCAGGCCCTCGTCAACGCCGGCCGCACCGGCGGCCGTGCCAACGGTACGGATCGTCTGATAGTCAGCCATGAGTAACCTCCGAAATCTGGCATCTGGCGGGGTATCCCGCACCTAGATGCATCGAATATCGGGGCACAGGCCCTCGATTTCAAGAGATTAC
>JANMCI010000322.1:0-6505 GCA_031361245.1 Rhodobacterales bacterium | reverse complement strand
CAATCCGCGCCCGGGATCACCTTTTGCAACAGTTTCGACAGGCGGACGGGGATAAGGATGTCCTCCTCCCCCGCCAGAACCAGTGTCGGCACCGTGATCTGACCCACACGGCCCATCGCATCATGCGCCTGAATGACCGCCAGTTGCGACAGGTAGGCGCCCAGCGACATCGGCAGTGCGGCCATCGCGGCCGCAAATTCGGCTGCATCAGCGGGGCGCTTTTCAAAGAACGGGCCGGTAAAGGCCCAAAGTGCGACATCGCGCATCACGAAGGGCACGCTGGTGGCGGCGGCCAGATCGGCCCACATGGCGAACATGGTCTGGCAGAACGCATCCGCTTTGCCATAGGTGCAGGCCAGCGTCAGCGACTTCAGGTCGCTGCCATAAGCGATGGCATATTCCTGGCTGATCATGCCGCCCATCGACACGCCCATCAGATGAAAATCCTTCATCCCCAGCATGTCCACCAATGCCTTGGCATCATCCGCCATCATGCGCGAGGAATAGTCCCCCGCCGGCGCATCGCTTTTGCCGATGCCCCGGTTGTCAAAGCGCAGCACGCGAAAGCCCGCCTCGACCAATGCGGGGATCTGAAACCCCCAGCTCTCCAGATCGTCTGCCAGACCATTGATCAGGACGATGGTTTCGGCGGCAGTCTCGCGGCCGTCGATCTGATAGTTCAGGGTGATGCCGTTAATCTGTGCGCTGGGCATAGTGCTGTCCTTTGACAAGGGTGGGAATGGCGGCGAGGAGGGTCCTGGTATAGGCGTGCTGCGGGGCGTGCATGACCTGTTCGGTCGGGCCGATCTCGACGATCCGGCCCTGGTTCAGGACGGCGACATCGTCACTGACATGTTCGACCACGCACAGGTCATGGGTGATGAAGATGCAGGCCACGCCAAGGTCGTTTTGCAGGTCCATGAACAGGTTCAGGATCTGCGCCTGCACGCTCATGTCCAGTGCGCTGACCGGTTCGTCAGCGATGATCAACTCAGGGCCGCTGGCAAGGGCGGCGGCGATTGCGACGCGCTGGCGCTGACCGCCCGACAGGGCGGCAGGCAAGCGGTCCGCAAAGGCTGGGTTCAGGCCGACCCGGTCGAACAAGTCCAAAACGCGCGCCTGCCGGTTGGATGGCGTGCCGATGCCAAAGCAATCCAGCGACTCGCGCACCGAACGGCCCACCGACCAGCGCGGGTCAAGGCTGCCGAACGGGTCCTGAAACACCGGCTGCACGCGGCGGCGGAACTCGGCCAGGGCGCGGCCCGACAGCCCCGCTACTGGCGTGCCGTTAAAGATCACCTGGCCACTGTCAGGCGTGGTCAGGCCCAATATGCAACGGCCCAGCGTGCTTTTACCGCTGCCGGATTCGCCAACCAACCCCAGCGTCTTGCCGCGCTGAACCGACAGGGTGACACTGTCCAGTGCCGCGACCTGGCGGCGGCGCCACGGTGTGCCGCCAGTGGCATAGGTCTTGCCAAGACTTTCGACGCGCAGCAGGTCAGCCATGGTTGCCCTCCGCCGCACGCAAGCTTTCAACGCTCCACTCTGCCGGGATGACGGGCAGCCGCGAGCCACGTTTTGCGCCCGCCGGATTGGCGGCAAGCAACGCACGGGTATAGGGATGCGAGGGGCGCGCGAACAGGTCGGCGGTCGTGGCAACCTCCAACATTTTGCCGGCATACATCACGCCCACCCGGTCGCAGACCTGCGCGACGACGCCCAGATCATGGGTGATCAGCAATACGGTGGTGCCATGGTCGCGGCGCAGCTGGTCGATCAGCGCCAGCACCTGCGCCTGCAAGGTCACATCCAGTGCCGTCGTTGGCTCATCCGCGATCAGCAGTTGCGGGGTGTTGGCCAGGGCAGCAGCAATCACGATGCGCTGCCGCATCCCGCCGGAAAACCGATGGGGCACGTCGCAGTAACGCGCCGTCGGGTCGGGAATGCCGACCTCGACCATCAGTGCCAAAGCGCGGGCCTTGGCCTCGGCTGCCGTGGCTCTGGTATGGGCTTTGATGGTTTCGGCGATCTGGTCACCGACAGACCATGTCGGATCAAGGCTGGCCGAGGCGTCCTGAAAGATCATCGCCATCTCGGCCCCGCGCATCTGCCGCAACGCCGCCTCATCCAGCCCCAGAACTGGCCGTCCGTTGACGGCAATGCCGCCCGTGACGCTGGCATTTGCCGGCAAAAGGCCCATGACAGCATTGGCAACCGTGCTTTTGCCGCTGCCGCTTTCCCCAACGATGCCAAAGATTTCGCCCCGCTCCACCCGCAACGAAACGCCATCGACGGCGGGTCTGTCGCGCCCAAACTGCACGCCCAGCGAGGTCAGCGCCAACACACTCATTCCGCCACCCCGCGCGGGTCGAACACCCGCCGCAACCCCTCACCGACCAGCGTAAACGCCAGAACGGCGATGACTATGGCCAGCCCCGGAAAGATCTCGACCCAGGGCGCCTGGATCAGCACATCCCGCCCATCCGCCAGCATGCCGCCCAGCGAAGGGGTAGGCGGCTGGGTGCCAAGGCCAAGAAAGCTCAACCCCGCCTCGAGCTGCAACGCAAAAGCCGACAGGACCGAGGCCTGCACCACGACCGGCCCCATGGCGTTTGGCGCGACATGGCCGGTCAGCACGCGCAAATGGCTGGTCCCCCGCGCCCGCGACCCCGCGACATAGTCGTTCCCGGTGACAACCAGCGTGCTGGTGCGCATCACTCGGGCCAGGATCGGCAGATAAATCATCGCGATGGCCAGTGCGGCCACGGCGCTGCCCGGCCCCAGAATGGCAATCAGCGTGATCGCCAGCAGCATAGCGGGCAACACCAGCAGCATGTCCAGCGCCCGCGAGATGCCGGTATCCACCCAGCGCCCGAAATACCCCGCCAGCAATCCCAGCGGCACGGCCAGCAACGTCGACACCGCCACCGCCGAAAATGACACCAACAGGCTGACGCGCAGGCTATAGATCACCCGGCTCAGCACATCGCGGCCCAGCACATCCAGCCCAAACGGATGCGCCAGGCTCGGCGCGCCCAGCACACCCATCACATCCATCGCTTCGGGGTCATAGGGTGAAAGCAGCGGGGCCGCTGCCGCGATCAGCGCCAGAGCCGCCAGCATGGCAAGGCCCGCCAAAGTCATCCGGTTCAGCCTCATGTCCCCGCCCCATCCGCCACACGCGGGTCCAGCCAGCCCACGATCAGGTCGGTGATCAGCGACACGAGGATGAAGATGGTGGCAATTGCCAGCACCCCGACCTGCACCGTCGGATAGTTGCGTTGGTTGATCCCGGTGACCACCAGTCGCCCGACACCGGGCAAGGCGAACAGTGTCTCGACGATGATCGCCCCGCCCAGCAGGACGCCGACCTGAATGCCGATCACCGTGACGATGGACGGCCCGGCATTGCGCAGCACATGGCCGAACAGGATGCGCCGGGGGCTGATGCCCTTGGCACGCAGAAAGGTCACAAAGGGCCGCCCCAGGACCGACACCACCGCGCCCCGCGTGGTCCGCAAGATATAGGCCGCCTCGCCCACCGCCAGCGTCAAGACCGGCAACGCCATGTAGCGCAGGTTGCCCAAAGGGTCCTTCAGGAACGGCGTATACCCCGAAGGCGGCAAGAGCGCCAAAAGGCCGGTGAACACCAGAACCACCATGATGCCCAGCCAGAAATCCGGGATGGCGATGCCAAAGATCACGAAGCCCTCGGTCAACCGCCGTACCCAGACGGAGCCAACAGCCGCCCAGACCCCCAGCGGCACCCCAACCACCATCGCCAGCAGCATCGACAACCCGGTCAGCTCGAACGTCACCGGCAGCCGCTGCGCCAGCAGTTCCGACAGCGGCGCATGGCTGACGATGTCCGTGCCCAGATCGCCGTGCATGAGTTTGCCCGCCCAGACCAGATAGTGCGTTACCAGACTTTGATCGAGACCCAGCTGCTGGCGCAACTCGGCCACATTGGCATCCGTCGCGCGAAAGCCCAGCATGGTGCGCACAGGGTCGCCCGGCACCAGACGTATGATCAGGAACACAACGATGCTCATGACGATCAAGGTCGGGATGGTCAGTGCCAAACGCCGCAAGACGAAGCCGATCATGTCGCCCCCTCTTCGGCCCGGTCCACCAGGGCCCGGATAAGGTTTTCCGACAGCGTGAAATGCACAGCCGCAATCGCCGCAGCCGCCTCCGCCCGGCCCTCCAGCACGGCCGCGACCAGGTCCTGATGCTGGCGGATGGCAATGCGGCGCACCTCGTCCGTATAGGGCTCGGCTCCGAGGTTCAGGCTGATCTTGGTGCGCAGATCGACCGAGATGCCGACCAGGATCGTGTTCTGTGTTGCCGTCGCAATCGCCAGATGCAGACTGCCATCGGCCCGCCGCGAGGCGTCATGGTCGGGTGCGTCGAGATAGGCCTGCAAGGCGGCCGTGATGGCGCTGTCATCCTGCGTTTGGTGGCGCAGGGCGGCCGTGTGGGCAATCAGAGGCTCTATCAGGGTGCGGGCGGCAAAGATCTGTTCGAACTCGGCCCAGTTGGCGATAAGGTGGCGGCGCACCCGCTCGGCCGAACTGGGACCCCATTCCGCCTGCACGAAATAGCCGCCATTTCGCCCGCGCCGCACCTCAAGGTAACCCGAGGCGGTCATCTGCTGCAGCGCCTCGCGCACCGAACTGCGTGACACATGCAGCATCGCGGCAAGGTCGCGTTCTGTCGGCAGTTGCTGACCTGGCACATAGAGACCCAGGGCCACTGCGGTCACCAGACGGTCAACCACGTCATCCGCGACATGACGACTGACGATGGGGCCACCCCAGATCCGGCCGGGACCAGTGTCGTTCATGGCGCGGCCTGAAAGCGCAGCAGCAAAAACCGGGCGAGGGTGCAAGCGGCGTCGATGATGCTTTGCAGATCTACGGATTCGTCGATGCCATGCAGGTCATGCCCTATCGCCCCGTAACAGACTGCTGGCACACCGAAATCGTTCACATAGAATCTGGCATCCGTCGTGCTGCCCACGGTGTAAACGGCAGGCGGCGCGCCATGCGCCTGCGCGTGTGCGGCGCTCAGGTCACGGATCAGGGCGGTATCAGCCTCTTGCAGATAGCCTTTGGCGCGCAGGCCAGACAGGTTCACCACAGGCGGCACCGCAAAGCCGCCATCGGCGGAGACAAATGCCGTGATCGCCGCGCGCACCCGCGCCTCGGCCTTCTCCAGGGTCCATGCGCGGGGAAAGCCGACCCGCACGCCAAAGACAGCACTTGACGGCGCGGTTGACGTCCAGTCGCCGGACTGCACCTTTCCCAGATTAACGTTATAGGGGCTTTGATTGCTGGCCATGCTCGGTTCCGGCTCGGCCAGTGTTACCCCGGCTGCCCAGTCTCGCAGGCCACCGACCAGCCGCATCCCCAGATCAATGGCGTTGGCATGGGTTGCCGCAGCCGAGGCATGACCCGAATGCGCGAGCACGCGAATTTCCAACCAAAGCACCCCGACGCCGCCTGCCAGCAAACCCAAATCTGAAGGCTCCAGCACCACAACCTCTGCCGCAGTTATACCGTGCTCCGTGATCGATCGCAGGGTGCCATTGCCCGAACACTCCTCCTCCACCACGGCCAGAAAGCCCAGGCGCCCCTTGGCGAACAAACCCGGTGCCACATCCTGCAGGGCGCGCAGGGCCAGGATTCCAACCGCAAAGCCGCTTTTCATATCCGCTGCGCCGCGCCCGTAAAGCCTGCCGCCACGTCGTGCAGGCGCAAAGGGCGGGGTGGCCCAAAGTTCGGGCGTCTCGGCCGGGACGACATCCATATGACCGTTCAGCAAAAGTTTAAAATCCCCATCCCCTGGCGTGGTTGCCGCTAGTACCTGAAAGCGATCGGGACTGACGAGATGGGCCTGCGGTGCAATGCCCGCGCGGTCATCCTCCGGTAGGTCTTTGTGAAAAGGCAAGCGTGTCACGATCAGGCCCAGCGACCGGGCCTCGACAACAAACGCTTCCATTGCGCTTTGCTCTTGGCCGACAGTACTGGGCGCGCGGACCAAAGCCTCGAGAAATGCAAATGCTGCCTCAGCGTGATTCAGGATTGCTTTGTCGAGCGCGGCGTACATGGGCCAACCTTTTAGGTATATAATTCGGACCTTATTCCAATTATGGACATCGTCAATGGCAAAACGCTTCCCGAAATGTCTCGCGATGGCTGAGGCAAGCAAGCACCAGGTCATCAAGAGGATCGCCAGGTAAGTTTGCGCCCCCCATCCTTTCATCACGGTGCCTTATGGATTTCACGCTCTGCTGCACTACTTTCACAGCATGGAAAACAGCGCCAAAACCTCCGTTCTTTACAACGCCACCTGCCCGGTATGTAACTTTGAGATACAGCACTACGCGCGGTATGCGGGTGCCAATGGCCTGCCGATCCGGTTTGATGATCTGAACTCTGATGCGCGCGGCCAATGGGGGCTGGATGCCGATACTGCGGCCCGTCGGCTTTATGTGCTCCAT
>JANMCI010000273.1:0-10369 GCA_031361245.1 Rhodobacterales bacterium | reverse complement strand
TCCGTCGCGACCTTGTGCCTGCTGGCCGTCTCCGCCGCGACCCTTTCAACTTCCGCTAACGCCACGGCCTTGTCAGCCTCCGCCTTCGCGGCGGCCTCGGACGCAACCCTGTCCGCCTCGACCTTGGCCGCGCGCTCGTCGGCAGCAGCCTGATCCGCCGCCTTGACCGCCGCAGCCTGATCCGCCGCCGCCTGATCCGCCGCAGCGTCCGCCGCCACCTTGTCCGCCGGAGCCCCTGCGACCGGTTCGAGCGAAGCCGGAGGTGGCGCCAGTTGCGACAGCGCCGTCAGGCCGACACCCACCATGACCAGACCCCAAAGCATCCCGGTCCCAAATCCACGCGCCATGAGATGTCCCCGCTTGCCCCGATATGGCCCTTTCTTATGCGTCGGTTTCCCTTGACGCAACTGGGCCTTCCTGACCATGTATAACCCGACCTTGCGCCCTGTTCACCCCCCTTCCTGCGGGCGCCCACACCAAAGGCCGTGAAATGCTGCTTCTGATCGACAACTACGACAGCTTTACCTACAACCTTGTGCATTATCTGGGCGAACTGGGGGCCGATGTCCTCGTCAAACGCAACGACGCGCTGGATGTGCAGGCGGCCATGGCGCTGCGTCCCTCGGCCATCGTGCTGTCCCCCGGCCCCTGCGACCCCGATCAAGCCGGGATCTGCCTGCCCCTGACCCTGGCCGCGGCCGAGGGCGGCATCCCGCTCCTTGGCGTCTGCCTTGGCCACCAGACCATCGGTCAGGCCTTTGGCGGCCATGTCGTGCGCTGCCACGAGATCGTTCACGGCAAGATGGGCACCATTCATCATGCCGGTCAGGGCATCTTCCGCGGCCTGCCCTCGCCCTTCCTTGCCACCCGCTACCATTCCCTCGTGGTCGAACGCGCCACCCTGCCCCGCGACCTTGAAGTGACGGCATGGCTGGAAGACGGCACGATCATGGGCCTGCGACATCGCTCCAAACCCATCGAAGGCGTGCAGTTCCACCCCGAAAGCATCGCCTCGGAACATGGCCACCAGTTGCTGCGAAACTTCCTCGACAGCGCCGCGGTGCCGGCATGAGTGACAGTTTGCGCGCCCTGATCGGCAAGGCGGCCGACCGCCCACTGACCCGGGCCGAGGCGGTAGAGGCGTTCGAGGCCCGGTTTGAAGGGGCGGCAACCCCGGCCCAGATGGGCGGCCTTCTGATGGCGCTGCGCACGCGCGGCGAGACGGTTGACGAATTCGCCGCCGCCGCCACCGTGATGCGCGCCAAGTGCCACCGCGTCAGCGCGCCCGCCGGGGCGATGGACATCGTGGGCACCGGCGGCGACGGCAAAGGCACCCTCAACATCTCGACCGCGACGGCCTTCGTGGTGGCGGGCGCCGGTGTGACGGTGGCCAAGCATGGCAACCGCAACCTCAGCTCCAAATCCGGGGCGGCGGACGCGCTGACAGAAATGGGCCTGAACGTGATGATCGGCCCCGAAGTGGTCGAACGCTGCATCGCCGAGGCTGGCATCGGCTTCATGATGGCCCCGATGCACCACCCGGCCATGCGCCATGTCGGGCCGGTGCGGGCCGAACTTGGCACGCGAACGATCTTCAACATCCTTGGTCCCCTGACCAACCCCGCAGGCGTCAAGCGCCAGCTGACCGGGGTCTTTGCCCAGCGCCTGATCCGCCCCATGGCCGAAACCCTGCTGGCGCTCGGCTCCGAAAAGGCCTGGCTGGTCCACGGCTCGGACGGCACGGATGAGCTGTCCATCGCCGGTCCGTCCGCCGTGGCCGCTCTGGAGGACGGCAAGATCCACGAGTTCACCCTCCACCCCGAGGATGCGGGCCTGCCCGTCCATCCGTTCGCGGCGATCCTTGGCGGCAGCCCCGCCGACAACGCCGCCGCCTTCCGCGCCCTGCTGGACGGGGCGGTTGGGGCCTACCGCGATGCGGTGCTATTGAACGCGGCGGCAGCCCTTGTCGTGGCCGACAAGGCCCTGACCCTCAGGGAAGGCGCCGAGATGGCCCGTGCCTCCATCGACACCGGGGCCGCCAAGGCCAAGATTGCCGCTCTGCAACGTCTGACCAATCTGCCTGCCGCTTGAGGTGTGCCGCAGGGTGTGCTTCAGCGCACCTTCTCCACCCCGACCCGAGCCGCCGGCAACCTCAATGCCCCCCGTTGGCGCCGCACAACCGCCTGAGGGGGGATCCTGTCGCCAAAGCCCTCACGCCGGCATCCGCGCCTCGACCATCCCGGCATACCAGCTTGATCCATAGGGGATGGCATTGTCGTCGAAATTGTAGCTCGGGTGATGCACCATCGCCGTGTCGCCATTGCCGACAAAGATATAGGCGCCCGGCCGCTCCATCAGCATGAACGAGAAATCCTCGGCCCCCATCAGGGGAGCCGTGTCCGTATCGACCCTGACGCCCACGCCGCGCGCCACCTCGGCGGCGAACCGGGTGTTTTCTTCGGCATTGACCGTCACCGGATAGCCGCGCTGGTAGTTCACCTCGGCCTGCCCGCCCAACGCATTGGCCGTGCCGCAGGCGATCTCGCGCACCCGCCGCTCGACATAATCCTGCACCGCGAAATCCATCGTCCTGACAGTGCCTTTCAGCGTCACCACCTGCGGGATCACGTTATGCGCCGACGAATCCGTCTCGACCACACAGATGGACACCACCACCTGTTTCAACGGATCGACCCCGCGGCTGGCAATGGTCTGCAACGCCACGATGACATGGGCCGCAAGAACTGTCGTGTCGATGCAGTCATGCGGCTTGGCCGCATGCCCGCCCTTGCCCGTCACCGTGATCTCGACCGTGTCCGCCGCTGCCATCATCGCCCCGGCCCGGATCGCGAATTCTCCCACCGGAATGCCCGGCATGTTGTGCATGCCGTAAACTTCCTGAATGCCCCAGCGCTCCATCATCCCGTCCCTCACCATCTCGCGCCCACCGCCGCCGCCCTCTTCGGCAGGCTGAAAAATGCAGATGGCGGTGCCGTCGAAATTCCGCGTCTCGGCCAGATATTTGGCAGCCCCCAGCAGCATCGAGGTATGCCCGTCATGCCCGCAGGCATGCATCCTGCCCGGCACGGTCGAGGCATAATTGACCCCGGTCGCCTCGCGGATCGGCAAGGCGTCCATGTCGGCGCGCAAGCCCACCACCCGCCCGGACGCATCGCTGCGCCCCCGGATCACGGCCACGACGCCGGTGCGTCCGACCGCTTCGACCACCTCGTCACAGCCGAACGCCCGGCAAAGCTCGGCCACCCGGGCGGCCGTGCGATGAACGTCGAACATCAGTTCAGGGTGCTGGTGGAAATCACGGCGCCACGCGGTGATCTCGGGCAGCATGTCGGCAATGCGGTTCTTGACGGGCATGAAAGCTCTCCTTCTCCGGCAGCTTCCGCCTTTCGCCGCTCTCAGGCAAGCCCCACCCGCACGCCGTGTCGCGCCGCCAGATCGCAAAAGAACTGCCACGCCACCCGACCCGACCGCGCCCCGCGCGTGGCCTGCCATTCGATGGCCTCGGCCCACAGCCTGTCTTCGGGCAGAGACAGCCCATGCGCCGCCATATAGCCCCGGATCATCGCCAGATAATCATCCTGACTGCAGGGATGAAACCCCAGCCACAGCCCGAACCGGTCCGACAGCGAAACCTTCTCCTCCACCGCCTCACCCGGATTGATCCCGCTCTGGCGTTCGTTGTCGATCATCTCGCGCGGCATCAGGTGACGGCGGTTCGAGGTGGCATAAAACAGCACATTCTCCGGCCGCCCCTCGATCCCGCCATCCAGCACCGCCTTCAGCGATTTGTAATGCTGATCATCCTGCGCGAAGCTCAGATCATCGCAAAACAGGATGAACCGCGCCTTGGCACCACGCAACAGCGCCAGAAGCCGCTGCACCGAGGGCAGATCCTCCCGGCTGAGCTCGACAATCTTCAGATCATGCCCCTCGGCCCGAACGGCGGCATGAACCGCCTTGACCAGCGACGACTTCCCCATCCCCCGCGCGCCCCAAAGCAGCGCATTGTTTGCGGGCAGCCCCACCGCGAAATGCCGCGTGTTGGCCAGAAGCGTGTCACGCGCCCGGTCCACCCCGATCAAAAGCCCAATATCGACCCGCGCCACCCGGGCCACCGGCTCCAGCCGGTCCGGCACCACGTGCCAGACAAACGCCTCACCGCCCAGCTCAGGTGCCGCCACCGGCGCCGGAGCCAGCCGCTCCAACGCCTCGGCAATGCGCAGCAGGGGATCGCTCATGCCGCGTCTATGTCCTCGTCCCACAGACCTTCGGCGCGCAGTTTCGCCTCACGGGTCTTCTCGAACCGCACGATGATCCAGATCGAGATTTCGTACAGCGGATAGACCGCGCCGAACAGGATCAGCATCGAGGTCACATCCGGCGGCGTGATCATCGAACACAGGATCAGCATGCCCACCACCGCATATTTGCGGGTGGCCCGCAGCCCCTTGGAACTGATGATCCCGGCCCGCCCCAGCAGCGTCAGCAACACCGGCAACTGAAAGCTCAGGCCGAACGCCATCAGGAACGACATGGTCAGCGAAAAGAACGCCTCGACCGAGCCGGTATAGACCACACCCGTCGGCGTGTGGTTGATCAGCGCATCCTGCCCGCTTTCCAGCGAGGCGGTCAGACTGTCCTGAAACGCCAGGAAGAAGCCGAAGACCTGCGGCAGCACCGCATAATAGGCAAAGCCCGCGCCCAGAATGAACATGGCCGGCGAGGCCAGCAGGAACGGCAGAAACGCCATCTTCTCGTTCTTGTAAAGCCCGGGGGCAATGAACCGCCACAGCTGATAGGCAATGACCGGGAAGGACATGGCAAAGCCCGACCAGATCGCGATCTTCAGGCTTACAAAGAAGCCTTCCTGCACCTTGATCAGCACCAGCTTGCATTCCTGCCCGCGCGCCTGCAACGCCTCGCACATCGGATGCGACAGGAAGGCAAAGAAGAAGTCCCACAGATAGTAGCCGACGCAGAAGAACACCACGAAGGCGCCCAGCGAATACAGGATGCGGTTGCGCAGCTCTTTCAGATGCTCGATCAGCGGTGCGGCAGAGCCGTCCAGTTCGTCCACATTGCTCATGCTTGGTCCGCCTTCTGGGCTGTCGTCCGGCGCGGCTTGGGCGCGGGCTTGGATTTGGCAGATGCGGGATCTGCGACCTTGGCGCGGGCAGACCTTGCAGGCTTGGCCGCGACCGGCGCAGCCGCAGCAACGTTCGCCGGCGCAGGCTTGGCCGGGGCGGGCTTCGCCGGCGCAGGCTTGGCGGCGTTGGTCCGGCCAGCCTTGGCCGGCGGCAGGATCACCGGCTCGGGCGCATAGGTTCCGGCATCAATCGCTTTCAGCTTGGCCGTCTGCTCGGCCAGAACCTGTGCCTTCAGGGCCTTCTTGTCATAAAGCGCTTGCGTGGCGGCACCCGTCGCCGCGGGCGCGGGCGCGTCATGGTCGGCCATATCCTCGTCCGCCTCTGCCTGATCGTCCAGGACCGACGGCTTCGGTGTGGCGGGCATCGGCGGCGGCACCAGCGGCTTGGCCCCGACGGCCGACGCAACCGTCGGCTTGGCCGCGTTCTTGATCGGGTCCCATTTCTCGAACTTGTCCGCCGCCGACTTGACGGCGTCCAGACCCAGCGATTTGGCCGAGGTCACGGATTTCAGATCCGCCGCCACATCCTTGACGCCGCTCTCCTTGGCCGCCTGCTCCATCGCGCGTGAGAACTCGCGGCTCATCGTGCGCAGCTTGGCGGTGAACCGGCCAAGCTGGCGGAACATGTCCGGCAGATCGTCGGGGCCGATCACGATCAACGCCACGACGCCGATGACCAAAAGCTCGGCCCAGCCAAAATTCAACATGGGTTAGGCCCTTCCGACGGCACTCAGGCCTGATCTTTTTCCACCGGGGTCACGTCCTTGGCCACCACGGTCGTGGCGGCTGCGGCTGCGGCTTCGGCGGCAGCCTTGTCCGCCTCGACCTGACCTTCGCTGATGCCCTTCTTGAAAGACGAGATGCCCTTGCCAACTTCGCCCATCAGGCTGCTGACCTTGCCCCGTCCAAACAGCACCAGCACCACGGCGGCGATGACGATAAGCTGTAGCGGTCCCATTGCGTGCATGTCTGTCTCCTTGCCGGACCCCAGCGGCCCTTTTTCCAAGGCTTAGGCCGATGCCGCTGCCAATCAAAGATCCATTTTTCTGCCTTCGCGGCAAAAGTTCAAGTATTCAAGCCTCAACTGACAGGTTAATGTCAGTTGCAGATGCAGGCCTTGCCCAAGTGCTGCATGGGGGCATCGCCCTGCCGCCGCTTTGCCCAAGGACAAGGGAACCCGATGCCCCGCTCCGACCGCCTCTTCGACCTGATCCAGATCCTGCGCGACGGCAGGCTGCACAAGGCGTCCGAAATGGCGGCGCGGCTTGCGGTGTCCGACCGCACGATCTGGCGCGACATGGCCACCCTCATGGCGTCGGGCATGCCGGTCGAGGGCGAGCGCGGCATAGGCTATATCCTGCGGGCACCCATCACCCTGCCCCCGATGATCCTGACCTCGGCCGAGCTTGAGGCGTTTCGCCTCGGCGTCCGCCTCGTGGTCGATGGCACCGACCCGGCACTTGCCCGCGCCGCCCGCAGCCTCGCCGCCAAGATCGGCGCCGTCACCCCCGCCCCGCCCGAGGCCGAGGATGACGGCCTCTTCACCCTCACCGGCCGCGAGGCGACCCGCGCAGCACCCCACATGCCGATGCTGCGCGCCGCGATGCGCGCCCACGAACGGCTGACCATCACCTATGCCGATGAAAGCGGTCTCGACAGCCACCGCGACATCCGGCCCCTGCAACTGGATTTTGCCGGCAGGGTCTGGACCCTGGCCGCGTGGTGCGAGGCGCGGGACGACTTCCGCTCGTTCCGCGTCGACCGGATCCGCGCCATCACCCCCACCGGCGAAATCTTCCGCGACGAACCCGGCCGAAACCTGACCGCATGGCGCCTGCGCGCCAAACTCGGCGACCTGCCCTGACCCATTGCACCTTTGGAAATACTCCACCGGGGGGAGGACACATTGGTTCAGCGAACCAATGTGTCTCGGGGGGATGTGAAATCCCCCCTTTTGGCCGCGCAGCCCTCACCCCGCCGGAAAGACAAAGCAGCGGTCCCGCCGGATCATCAGCCACAGCGCCGTGCCCGCCTTGGGCAGAAAGACCCCCGGCACCGACGCGATCAGCGTGGTGCCGTCGAAATCCATCCTGAAATCGACCAGCGATTCCCGCCCCAGATAGCGCGCGCGCTGCACCGTTCCGCGCGCCGCCGTACCGTCGCTCACCGTCGGATTGGGTCCACGCCCGCCGCGGTCAAAGTCGATCTTCAAATGCTGGGGCCGGATCACGATATCGACCGCCGCTCCCTCGGGTTGTCCGGGCGTCAGAAAGGCCCCAAAAGGCGTCTCGGTCAGCGCCCCTTTCGAGATGCCGCGGATCACATTGATATCGCTAAAGAAAGCAGCCGCCGCCTTGTCGACCGGCGCATTATAGACGTTATAGGGAGCGCCCTGCTGCACGATGTGGCCGTCCCGCATCAGCGCAATCTCGTCGGCCATCCGCATCGCCTCATCCGGCTCATGGGTGACCAGCAGCACCGCCGCCCCCTCCGCCTTCAGCACCTCCAGCGTCTCGTCGCGGATGCCGTCGCGCAGCCGGTTGTCCAGACCTGAAAACGGCTCGTCCATCAGCATGACGCGCGGGCGCGGAGCCAAGGCGCGGGCAAGGGCAACCCGCTGCTGCTCGCCACCTGACAACTCATGGGGATGTTTGGCCTCAAACCCGGAAAGACTAACCTTTTCCAAGAGTTCCGAGACCCTCCTCATCTTTTCGTCCCGCTCGCCCTTCAGGCCGAATGCCACGTTGCCCGCCACTGTCAGATGGGGAAACAGCGCAAAGTCCTGAAACATCAGTCCGACGCCGCGCGCTTCCGGCGGCAGGTTCACACCCTGATCAAAAACCTTTTGGCCGTCGATGGTTATACGCCCGTTGTCAGGCCGCTCTACCCCCGCGATCATCCGCAATGTCGTTGACTTGCCGCAGCCCGATGGGCCAAGCAGACAGGTCACCTGCCCCGCCTCGACCGATAACGACACATCCGAGACAACAGCGCGCCCGCCGAACCTGCGGGTCAACGCGTCAACCATCAAGCGCGGTGCTGTCATGGGAACCTGAGTAATTTCCTAAGGTTTTCCTAACAGCCCCCGACCGTCACGGCAAGTCCCGCCGGAGTGGGCTCACAGCACGAAGTCAGTGGCAATCACCGCCACCGTGGCGCCGAGCACGATGGCGAAATCCGCCACGCCGTCGCCGGTTACATCGCCCTCGACGATGACATTCGCGCCGCTGACCCGAAAGCGCAACTGCCCCGCCACAGACGAAAACGCCGCCGCGCCGATGAAGGCAAAAGCGTCGTCATTGCCGCCCGCTTTGGCATCCAGCCGCGACAGATCGATGACATCCGCCCCGCTCAGGAAATCACTGATCACATCGCGGGTGGCGACCGTGGTGCCGCTGTCGCTCAACTTGACCAGCGCGAAAGTGTCAAAATCCGCGCCGCCCGCCAGCGTGTCCCGGCCACGGCCGCCATACAGCAGATCGTCGTCAACCCCGCCGACCAGCGAATCGTTCCCCGTCTCGCCCAGAAGCGTGTCGTCGCCTGCGCCGCCGTTAAGCGTGTCCAGCCCGCTGCCGCCTTCCAGCCGGTCCCGGCCGACCTCGCCCAGCAGGGCATCGTTGTCGCTACCGCCCGACAGGACATCATCATCATCGCCGCCCGACAGCAGGTCCAGCCCGACGCCGCCGCGCAGCGTGTCAGCACCAGTGCCACCGTTCAACGCATCATCGCCCGCACCGCCGTTCAGGATATTGTCGATCGCGTTGCCCGTGATCGTGTTGCCGGATGCCGAGCCGCTGCCCCGCACCGCAGCCCCTGTCAGCGTCAGCGCCTCGATCCAGTCCCCCAGCGCAAAGTCCACGGACGACAGCACCGTGTCAAAGCCGCCCAGATCCAGCTCGATAATGTCAACATCGGCGGTCGAGACACGGAACCTGTCGTCCCCCGAGCCGCCGGCTATGGTGCCCGTGACAGTTCCGCCGCGCCCGTCGAAGATATCCGCCCCATCCCCCAGATCCACATTTCCGATCAGCGCGCCACTGTTGATCAGCGTGTCGTTGCCGCCGCTCATCGACACTGCCGTGGCACCGCGGATCGTGCCGAGGTTTTCCACCCGGGTCGCACCATCCACACCCGCCGTGACGCCCGAGATCAGCCCGGTGTTGAACACCGTCGTGTCGCGGACTTGCGACACGATTGCGCTGCGCATGCCGGTGATTTCACCGTCGTTGAACACCTGCGCGCCACTTGCCCGGAAATCCACGGCGTCCCAGATGGTGGCCAGCGACAGGATGGTGCCGGTCGAGGTCACGGTGACCGTGTTGTTCGCATACAGCGAATAGATCGTGGGACCACCGCCGGACATCAGCGTTCCGGCGACGCCGATCCGGTTGTTTTCGTGGAAAACGCCGACGGTGGAATAGGCGGGATACTGGCCGGAGTTGGAATTGCTGACCAGCACACCGGCGGCGACAAAGATGAAATCGTCGGCTTGCGTGGTCTGGAGAGTGTAGCTGTCCGACGTGACGTCCGCCGTGATGATCTGGGGCATCGAAAAACTCCCGGTGTGTAATGCGATGCGACAACCTAGCCTATCCACACGGTCCTGTCATCTGCGCCGACAGGGCACCTCAGATCGTCGAATTCACCGCCCCGCCATCCAGCAGGATATTCTGCCCCACGATATACCCGGCGTGAACCGAACACAAAAACGCGCACATCGCGCCAAACTCCGCCGCCGTGCCATAGCGCCGCGCCGGTATTCCCGCCTCGCGCGCCGCCCGCACCTCGGCCTGGCCGCCGTCCAGCATGGTGGCGCGGTCGGTGTCATGGATGCCGGGCAGCAGGTTGTTGATGGTCACGCCATACTGCGCCACCTGCCGCGAGGTGCCGCCGACAAACCCCGTCAACCCGGCCCGCGCCATGGTCGACAGGCCCAGTGCTGCAATCGGCGCTTTCACCGACTGGCTGGTGATGTTGACCACCCGGCCCCAGCGCCGCTCGATCATCCCAGGCATCAAGGCGGTCATCAGGGCGATCGGCGTCAGCATGTTGGCGTCGATGGCGCGCAGATAGTCGTCCCGCGTCCAGTTCTCCCACGACCCCGGAGGCGGCCCGCCCGCATTGGTCACCAGAATGTCCACGCCCTGCGCCGCCGCCAGCACGGCAGCCTGACCCTCGGGCGTCGTCACATCGGCGGCCACG
>JANMCI010000246.1:0-5629 GCA_031361245.1 Rhodobacterales bacterium | reverse complement strand
CACCGATATCCGCTGCACATGGCCGCAATGGTCGCATTTCAGGACCGATTGGCCGGGGGCAAAGCGCAGCTCTGCCCCACATTGTTCGCAAGGATAGCGGTGCTCCTCGGCGATTGCGGCCATGGTTTACTGCCCGGGTGGCGGGGGCGGCGGCGGAACCATGGCAAAGAGGCGTGCAAGTTCGGTGTCGCCTGCGGGTTTCCACGCTTCTTGTCCGGCGGTCCAGACCTGCGTGCCGCGCGTCAGCGCACCAGAGGCGGCCATCGCGGCAAGGTCAGCCTCGGAGAACGGGCCTTTGGTCGCCCCATTGTCCGCCACATGCCAGGCTTTGGCCGCGGGCGGCGGGGGTGGCGGGGCACCCGCACCCGCGGCGGGCGCGGCCCCCCATGGCCCGGCGTTCTGCCCCATGCCAAAGCCCATGCCCGCCCCCATGGCGGCGCCCATCGTGGCCCCGATGGTCGAGCCGGGCTGCGCCAGCCCCTCGGCGGCATTGAACTGCATGTATTTGTTGAGATCCCCGACGATCCCCATCGAAGTGCGCTTGTCGAGGACCTTTTCAACCTCTTCGGGCAGCGAGACATTTTCGATGTAGAATTCGGGAAGGGTCAGGCCGTAGGCTGCGATTTGCGGGGCAATGGCCGTGTTGACCAGCTTGGCGAGGTCCATGGTGTTGGCGGCCATGTCCAGCACCGGGATGCCGGACTTGGCCAGAATCTGGCTCATCTGCTGCAAGATGACGTTGCGGATCTGGTCGGAGATTTCGTCAGAGGTGAACTCGCCATCCGTGCCGACGATTTCCTTGATGAAAAGCGCGGGGTCGCTGACGCGCATGGCATAGGTGCCAAAGGCGCGGATGCGGACGGGGCCAAACTCGGGGTCGCGGCACATGATGGGGTTTTGCGTGCCCCATTTCAGATCGTTGAAACGGGTGGTGTTGACGAAATAGACCTCGCATTTGAAGGGCGAGGAGAAGCCGTGATCCCAGTGTTGCAGGGTCGTCATGATCGGCATGTTGTTGGTTTGCAGCTCGTAAAGGCCGGGGCCGAAAACGTCGGCCAACTGGCCTTCGTTGATGAAGACGGCGGCCTGACCTTCGCGGACGGTCAGCTTGGCGCCGTATTTGATGGCGTTGTCATGCCGTTCAAAGCGCCGGACCATCGTGTCACGGGTGTCATCAAGCCAGGAGATGACGTCGATGAATTCGCCGGTGAGAAATCCGAAAACCATGGGTTACTCCTTTGCCGCGGGTGCGGTCAACTTTCGCCGCCCGTCAGGCGGCTTGCAAGGGATTGGACGATGGGCCGCGCCTGTTGCTCGGTCATGCCGGGGCGAAGGGCGGGATTGTAAAGGATGCGCAACATGAGTTCATCCTGACGGGTGAGCAGGGCATATTCCTCGTCGTCGTTGAAGATCGACGGGCGGGCGGCGTTGCTGTCGTTGGGCAGGCCAAGCGCCTGGGCGAGCTCTTCATGGATGCACGACAAGCGCAGAAGGTCAGGGTGTTCGGTCGGAATCACCGCAACGGCGGCGACATAGACCGAGGTTGCCGGGTCGGATTGGGTGAGGACCTGACAATAGGTGTCGCGGCTCATCGCGGTGACCGAGGCAATCTGGCCCGGTGTCAGCTCGGCAAGCTCGGTTGCAAGCGATGGTCCAAGGCCGGCGCGTTCATCGACCGAGGCGAAATGCACCCAGAAATTGGGGTTCTTGTCGGTGACGGAAATGGAGTGGCCGGTCAGGGACGCGAGCCGACCAAGAAAGGAGGTGACGCGGGCCCGATCCGAGGCCTGCCGGGCAGCCGGCACCGAGGGGCCGAAGATCAGCTGCACCCGGACCGGCTTTGCCCAGCGTTGCAGGCGGATCGGTGTCTGGCTGCGGGTGGTCGCGATCTGACCACGGGCGTATTCCTCGTAAAGGGCGATCTTGAGAAAGTTTTCAGTCAGGTTGCGGTCGGTAAAGGGGGCATCTTCGCCGCCGCCGTCCGTGCGCAAAAGTCCCTGCGAGAGCAGCGACATTTGAATTTGAGAGTAATAGGCGCGCAAGGCCGCACTGGCCGGGGTTTCAGGCAGCGCCGGGGCAGAGGGGGTCATGACAACGGGATCGGGCGGGGCCAAGGGGGCGGACATTGGCGTGTCGCAGCCCGCCACGACAAGCGATCCGGCCAGTAGCGCCGCACCCGAGATCCGCTGAAACCCGCCCCAACCCTGTGCCATCAGCCCTGCAACGCGCCTCCCGTGGCATCACCAAGGCCAGTTTTGGCCGCGCGGGCAGAGGAGAGGGTGTCTTTCAGCGCGGCTTGCATCTTGGCCAGTTCAACCTCGGCTGCGGCGCGACGGGCCTTGCCCTCATCCGCGATGGCGAGGCTTTCCTGAATGGTGTCGATCAGGGTCTGGTTGGCCAGTTGCACCGACTGGATGTCGAAGACGCCGCGCTCCATCTCGGTGCGCACGATGCGGTTGGTGTCCTGCAGGTTCTTGGCGTTTTCGGTCAGAAGCTGGTTGGTCAGGTCATTGGCGTCCTTGATCGACTGGGCGGCCTCTTTGCTGCGCTGGATCGTGACGGCCTGGGCCAGCTGGGTTTCCCACAAGGGCACGGTGTTCATCAGCGTCGAGTTGATCTTGCCGACCAGCGACTTGTCGTTTTCCTGCACGAGGCGGATCGAGGGCAACGATTGCATCGTCACCTGCCGGGTCAGTTGCAAATCATAAACCCGGCGTTCCAGATCGTCGCGGGCCGAGCGGATGTCGCGCAGTTCCTGCGCCTTTTTAAGCGCGTCGGCCTCGGGCGCGGCTTTCACTTCGGCCTCTTTGGCCGGGATCGTGGTGCCGTCAAGCTCCTTGAGCTTGGCTTGCCCTGCGGCGATGTAGAGGCCAAGCTCGTCATAGAAGGTCAGGGTCTTGGCATAAAGGATGTCGAGCGCCTTGATGTCCTTGAGCAGCAGCGTCTCATGGCCGAGCAGGTTTTCGGTGATGCGGTCGATCTGGGTCTGGACCTCTTCATAGCGGGCGATGAACTGGGCGAGGGGGGCGGCAGCGCCGGTGAGACGTTCCCACCACGACCGCTCGCGGTTCACGTCCAGCTCTTCGCCGCTAAAGCCACGGATGGTCGAGACGATCTCGGTCAGGGCGGAGCCTGCGGGGCCGACATCCTTGTTCTTCACGCCCGCCAGCATTTCCTGGCTGATGACCTGCAGCTCGCCCTGCGACGACGCGCCAAAGGAAATGATCGACTGGGTGTTGGACATGTCCAGTTCCGCCATGCGCTTGCGGATTTCTTCCGCCTGGGCGGGCGGAGCCGTATCGAGCGGCACAATTGCGGTTCCGGGTTCGGGAAGGATGGCGGCCGTGACTTTCTCGACTTCGGCAAGGGCAGTGGCGGCCTGATCGCGGACGGTATCGGTCATTGGGTTACTCACTGAACGGGGCCCGGGCGGGGCAGGTTGCAACGACGTGGGGTGGCGAAGATATTGTTCAAATCCGGGGGAGGACGCATCGCTCAGCCCTCGAACTTGAGGCGGTCGCGCAGGACCGCGATCTCGACATCGAGATCGGTATGATTTTCGGTCAGCAGCGACTTGGTGCGGGCGGCGAAATTGGTTTCAAGGTCGGTCAGCAGCGCCTCGTAGTCGGTGCGGGCGGAGGTGGATTTGCTGCGTGCGTAGACATCGGCGAATTTCACCGTCGCGTCGCGCGCGCCCATCAAATAGACCGACAGATACTTGCGGGCTGCCGTCAGGTCGCCGGGATCGCTTTCGACCGTGCGGAAAAGACCACGGGCGATGGTGGAAAAACGTTCGATCCGAGCTTCGAGCTGGCGGTCGCCGGCGCGCAGGATCGCGTCTTTCATCGCGGCCAGATGCAGCTCCGCCTCATCCACCGCGCGGGCGACACGGTCGGTCTGGAACTGGTCGACGCCGGTCATGCCCTTGCCGCGCACGGGGTCAAGGCCGAAGGCACCAAGATGCAGGAAGCCACCCAGCAGACCGAAGAGATAGGGATAAAGAAAACCCGTTTGCCAGTGCATCGTGCCCAGCATGAGCGCAGCCCCCGTCAGGCAGGCGGCAAAGAGTTTGCGCGGGATGGCCGGGCGACGGGCAACCCGGCGAGCCGTATAGGCGTTCTGGGCGCGGATGCCTTCACGCGTCAGCCATGCGGCGAGCAACAGCAGCCCGGCCGTGCCAAGGCCAACAAAAAGCCCGTTGGGATCGCCGCCGAAGGCCTTGAAAATAAACAGGAACGGCAGGGCAAACAGCAGATTGGCCTTGAAGCCTGCGGGTGCCGTGGCCGGGTCCGGCTCTGCCACAGGAAAGCCGGGTGCGGGTTGGCCGGGTTCGCCCGGCGGGTTGGGGCTGTATTTGCCGCCATACCGCTGCGCCATCACACACCTCCGCCAAAGGCGACATAGAGGGTCAGGGCGACGAGCAACCAGAAGGACAACGACTGCAGACCTTTGGCTGACATGACCTGAACCTCACGACGTAACGTTGGCCTGAACTATATGCGAGGCTTGCGCGGGATTGCTATAGGCAAGGGGCAGGGAAAACCTGCAATTATTCCCCGCGTCTGGGCCGGGTTGGGGGTCTTGACCGGGTCGAGGGCGTCACAGGTTTGCGGGGTTTGGTGGTGGCCGCGGGCCCCGGCGGCTTGGGTTTGGCCGCACCCGACGCGGGCCTTGTCGCCTTTTGCCAGGCCTGCGACAGCTGCTTCAGCCCCTCGCCGGGCTTGAGAGGCGCGGGCGCGTTTCTGGAGGCGGTGGTCTTGGTGCCTTTGGGCCTTGCGGCGTGTGGCTTGGCGTCGTCTGGCTTGGCCACAGTGTTCCGGGTGACCGTGGTCGTGGCGCGGGTCCGGGCCGGGCGCTCTTCGTCATCGGTCTGGCCCTTGGCGCCCAGTTGTTCGCGCAGCGTCCGTTGCTTGACCTCTTCGACCTGACCGGGGACGAGGTCGCCCAGACGGAAGGGGCCGTAGCTAACGCGGATCAGGCGATTGACGGTCAGATCGATGGCCGACATGGCGCGGCGGATCTCGCGGTTCTTGCCCTCGCGGATGCCCACGGTCAGCCAGGCATTGGCGCCCTGGATGCGGTCGAGGACGACCGACATGGCTTGAAATTTCTCGCCGTCGATGGTGATGCCGCGGCGCAGCGGCTCCAGATCGGGATCGGTCGGGTTGCCGTTGACGCGGACGCGGTACTTGCGCAGCCAGCCGGTCGAGGGCAGCTCAAGGCGGCGTTTCAGCTCGCCGTCATTGGTCAAAAGCAGCAGCCCCTCGGAATTGAGGTCGAGCCGGCCCACCGACATCACGCGGGGCAGGTCGGGCGGCAGGTTGTCGAACACCGTCTCGCGGCCCTTTTCGTCGGAGTTCGAGGTGACGAGGCCCTCGGGCTTGTAATAGAGCCACAGGCGGGCGGGTTCAGGTTCCGCCACGGTTTCACCGCGCACGGTGATGCGGTCTGACGCGGTGACATTGAGGGCGGGGCTGGTGATCACCTTGCCGTTGACGGACACTTCGCCCGCCTCGATCATGCGTTCCGCCTCACGCCGTGATGCGACGCCTGCACGCGACAAGACCTTGGCGATGCGGTCACCCACGGGGGTGGTAGGTTTTCTGGGATCGGACATGGTGAGGCTTCC
>JANMCI010000157.1:0-5576 GCA_031361245.1 Rhodobacterales bacterium | reverse complement strand
TCTTCGGAAAGAAGCGCCGCAGCCGCTCTATCTGCACGTCTGTCAGCCAGAAAAGATTGCTCATCAAAACCCCCGTCAGTTCGGGAGCTTGAATCATACAAGCAGGAAAGCCTCAAGCCGATCAATGGGTCCTGACCCTAGATGCTCAGAAACCTTGTGACCCCGCGAAAGTCGGCTTTCCGCCCTGCACGTAAATGAATCGAGGATCGACGGACCCGGGCATGTTGCCTAGAGCACTTTCCAGCGTGGGTGACACCCTGCCGCCCTGAGCGAGTTAGGCGACCGCGGTTGGTTTGGAGCTTTTCACGTTTCGCGGCGCCAGTCTCTTTTGGGTGCTGCCTGGAAAATGGGCAGTGGCCGACCTTAAAGCGCCGGAATCTTGCGAAACTGCTTGACCGTAGCGCCGCTGTGCCTACTCTCTCTTCTATCAAATCGGCAAATCGTCGGACGGCATTCGGGCCTTGCATGCGGACCTCATCCAGTGGTCCGCAGCAAGGTCTTTACGTTTCTGATGGGACATTCGTGGGGCGCGGCGTGAAGCGACGTATCGAACTGGGGCTGCTCTATTCGCGTTCTGGCAGCTATTCGCTGATCTCCGAAGCCTGTCGCACTGGCGCCTTGGCCGCGATTGCGATGGTCAACGCCGACCCTGCGCTAGACGTGGCATTCCTGCCGGTGGAACGTGACCCGGGCGGCAACATCGATGCCTACGGCCCCTTGTGCGAAGACATCATCCGCACGACCGGGGCGCGCCATGTCATCGGCTGCGTGACATCGTGGAGCCGAAAGGAAGTGATCCCGACTGTCGAAAAGTTCGGTGGCACGCTTTGGTATGCTGTCCCCTACGAGGGGTTCGAGGCGTCGGACCATGTGGTCTACACCCATGCCTGTCCGAACCAGCATCTTCTGCCCCTGCTAGACTGGGTGATGCCCGCCCATGGTCGCCGCGCTTACCTGACCGGGTCTAACTACATCTGGGGCTGGGAGATGAACCGCCTTGCGCGCGAAAGGATCACGGCGGCGGGCGGCGAGGTCACCGGCGAACGCTACCTGCCCATCGGCTCGCGCGAGGTTGGGCGGATGATCGAAGAGCTGCACTTCACCCGCCCTGATTTCATCCTGAACTCGCTGATCGGAGCGTCGTCCTACGAGTTTCTGGCGGCTTACCGCGCGCTTGGGGCCGAGGATGCACACTTTCGGCCCGAAAGCTGCCCGGTCCTGTCCTGCAATCTGACCGAATGCGAACTGCCGGCGCTGGGTCAGTCGGCCGAGGGTCTGATCGCGGCAGGGCCGTACTTCCGGGGCCTGCCGGGCTGGCCGGGGGTTGGCCAGTTCGGATCGTCCCATGAAGCGGCGGCCTTTTCGGCGGTCCGCGAACTTGCCCGCCTTCTGTCGCACCGCGAGGGGGCCGAGGCGCTGCCCTTATCGCAGTTGCTGGCGGCGGACAAGGTTGCCGGGATCGTGGACCCCGAAACCCATCACACGGTCCTGCCGGTCATCATAGCACGGGTTTCGGACGGGGCGTTCCACCCAATCAAGCAATTGAGTGCGGTGGCGGGCGACCCCTATCTGTCGCGTGGCCGCACCGCCCCCGTTGCCCCGCTGCTGCGGGTGGTGTCATGAAGCGCCGGGCGATCCGCATCCCAGATCTGTTCAACGCGCGGGCCCATATCCTGCACCGGCCGCACCCGACGGTGCAGGCGCTGACGCGGCAACTTACCGCCATTGGTCTGGTGGTCAACCAGTCGTGGCCCGAACTCGGGCCCGAGGCGCTGGCCGCCGACTACATCTTCTTCGACGCCGACATGGGCCATGACGGCATGTTCCCGTGGGAGCCAGGGCAGCCCCCGGTTCCCATGGTGGCGCTGATCGGGTCCGAAGCGCCGGGGCGGATCGAATGTTCGTTGAAGGCAGGCGCACATGCCCAGCTTCTAAAGCCCGTGGGCGACAACGGGGCCTATTCCGCCCTGATCATCGCCCGCGACGCCTACGACGCTCAGAAGGCGTTGTCCGCCGAAATTGCCGACCTCAGGCGCCGGCTGCAAGACCGCCAGACCGTCGTCCGTGCGGTGACGTTGATGGCGGCACGCGGAACGACCGAGGCGGATGCCTATGCCCAGTTGCGCCAGATGGCGATGGCGTGGCGGATCAGTTTTGAGGATGCAGCGACGCGGGTCGTGGCGGCGCAAGGTGTCGGAAAGGATGTGGATGACCGACCACGGCGCGGATAACTCCTTGATGCAGCTGCAGGGCGCATTGCATCGTCTCTTGCAGCGCAAGCTTGCGGTGTTCGGTCTGGTGCTGATTGTGTTGGTGGTTGGCGGGGCGGCTTTCGCGCCGCTGTTGGCGCCGTTTGATCCGAACGATCAGATGTTTGACGGCCTGACCCTTGAAGGCGCGCCGATGGCGCCCGGTGGGCAGTTCCTGCTTGGCACCGATCTTCTGGGGCGCGACCTGTTCAGCCGGCTGCTTTACGGCGCGCAGACCTCGCTTGTCATTGGCGTCGTCGCAAACGGCCTTGCCCTATTTATCGGAACACTCGTGGGCATCACCGCCGGCTTCTTCCGCGGCTGGATCGGTGCGGTCCTGATGCGCTTTACCGATCTGATGATGGCCTTCCCGGCGCTTTTGCTGGCAATCTGCCTGGCCGCCATCTTCCAGCCGTCGCTGTGGATCGTGGCCCTCGTCATCGCGCTGGTGAGCTGGGTGCAGACCGCGCGCGTGATCTTTACCGAGACATCGTCGCTTGCCACCCGTGACTTCATCGCGGCCGAGCGGACGCTGGGGGCCTCGACCTCCCGCATCCTGTTTCTCCATATCCTGCCGCACCTTTTGCCCACGATCCTTGTCTGGGGAACTTTGGGCATTTCCACCACCGTGCTGCTGGAGGCGACGCTGTCCTTTCTTGGCATCGGCGTGCAACCCCCGACGCCAAGCTGGGGAAACATCATCTTTGAAAACCAGACCTACTTTCAGTCCGCGCCCTGGCTGGTGTTCGTCCCCGGCGCGGCGATCATCCTGCTTGCTCTGGCGTTCAATCTTGTGGGTGACGCGTTGCGCGATGTGCTGGACCCGCTGCAAAGGGGGCGCGACTGATGGCGGCCTACCTGCTTCGACGGCTGATTCAGGCCGCGCTGATTCTTCTGGGGGTCAGCTTCATCACCTTCTTCCTGCTCTATGTGCTTCCGGCCGACCCCGTGCGCCAGATCGCCGGCCGGTCGGCCACCGCTGAGACGGTGGAGAATATCCGCGAACAGCTTGGCCTCGATAAGCCCTTTTTCGTGCAATACGGCCGATATATTGCGGGTCTGGTCCAGGGGGACATGGGGCGCAGCTATTTGCAGAAGACCGAAGTTGCGGAACTCGTCTGGTCGCGCCTTCCCGCCACGCTTCTTCTGATGGCGGGGGCCATCGTCTGCGAATTGGCGCTGGGCCTGACCATGGGCATCGTGGGGGCGCTTTGGCGGGGCAAGGCCGTGGATCAGGCCTTGATGATCACATCTTTCGTCACCGTCTCGGCCCCGCAGTTCGTGGTCAGCCTTCTGCTGCTTTACATCTTTGCGGTCAAGCTTGGCTGGTTCCCGATCGGGGGCTATGGCACCTTTGCCCATCTGGTGCTGCCGGCGATCACGCTTGGGATCCTTGGGTCAGGTTGGTATTCGCGCATGATGCGGTCGTCGATGATCGACGTGCTGCGCGCCGATTACATCCGCACCGCGCGCGCCAAAGGGCTGACCCGCCACCGGATCGTCCTGCGCCACGCGCTGCCCAATGCCATCCTGCCGGTCATCGCGATGATCGGCATCGACATCGGCATCTTCATGGGCGGGATCGTCGTGATCGAATCCGTCTTTGGCTGGCCCGGGATCGGTCAACTGGCCTGGCAGGCGATCCAGCGCGTCGACATTCCCATCATCATGGGCGTGACCCTCGTATCCGCCTTCGCCATCGTGCTGGGCAATCTTCTGGCCGACCTCATCGCCCCGTTCATCGACCCCCGCATCAAACTTCGCTGACATCCAACAGGAGAGAGAAATGAAGAAACTTCTAGCCACCACCGCCGTCATGTTGGCCTTGGGCCTGCCCGCGCTGGCACAGGACTACACCCCCGACCCGGCCGCAAAGCCCGGCGGCTCGATCACCGTGACCTACAAGGACGACGTGGCGACGCTTGATCCCGCCATCGGCTATGACTGGCAGAACTGGTCGATGATCAAGTCGCTGTTCGACGGGCTGATGGACTACACACCCGGCACGACCGAGTTGCGGCCCGGTCTGGCGGAAAGCTACGAGATCTCTGAAGACGGTCTTAACTACACCTTCAAACTGCATGCCGGGGTGAAGTTTCACAACGGGCGCGAGATGACGGCCGAGGACGTGAAATACTCGCTCGACCGGGTGACCAATCCCGCAACCCAGTCGCCGGGCGCGGGGTTCTTCGGGGCCATCGCGGGCTTTGACGCGGCGGGCGAGGGCGGGCTGTCGGGCGTCGAGGTCGTCGATCCGCTGACGGTAAAGATCACTCTGTCGCGTCCCGATGCCACCTTTCTGCATGTCATGGCGATCAACTTTGCGTCGGTCGTGCCGAAAGAAGCAGTCGACGCTGCCGGCGCGGATTTTGGTAAAATGCCCGTCGGAACCGGAGCCTACAAGTTGGCCGAATGGACGCTTGGCCAGCGGCTGGTCTTCGAGAAGAACGCTGACTACTGGCGTCCCGGCGTGCCGTTCCTTGACTCGGTTGTTTTCGAGGTTGGGCAAGAGCCGGTCGTGGCCCTGCTGCGCCTGCAGAACAGTGAGGTTGATCTTCCCGGCGACGGCATTCCGCCTGCGAAGTTTCAGGAAGTGATGGGCGACCCCGCTCAGGCTGCGCGTGTCGTGCAGGGCGGTCAATTGCAGACTGGCTACATCACGCTGAACGTCAAGACGCCCCCCTTCGACAAGCTGGAGGTGCGCAAGGCGGTCAACATGGCGATCAACAAGGATCGGATCACCCAGATCATCAACGGTCGCGCCGTGCCCGCCACACAACCCCTGCCGCCTTCAATGCCGGGTTACACCGAGGGGTATGCCGGCTATCCCTTTGACGTTGAAGGCGCAAAGAAACTGCTGGCTGACGCGGGGCTGGCCGACGGCTTCGAGACCGAACTTTACGTCATGAACACCGACCCGAACCCGCGCATCGCCCAGGCGATCCAGGCGGACCTCGCGGCCATCGGCATCAAGGCCTCGATCCAGTCGCTGGCCCAGGCCAACGTGATCGAGGCGGGCGGCGCCGGGACCGCGCCGATGGTCTGGTCCGGCGGCATGGCCTGGATCGCCGACTTCCCTGACCCGTCGAACTTCTACGGGCCGATCCTCGGCTGCGCCGGTGCCGCTGCGGGCGGCTGGAACTGGTCCAAGTACTGCAACGCCGCGCTCGACGCCGAGGCCACGCAGGCACTCGCTGTCGGACCCCGCCAAGGCGGCGGACCGGCTGGCGATGTGGTCGGACATCTACCAGAAGGTCATGGCCGACGCCCCCTGGGTGCCCGTCTTCAACGAGGAGCCCTACACGATGCGCTCGGCGCGGATGGCCG
>JANMCI010000129.1:0-1669 GCA_031361245.1 Rhodobacterales bacterium | reverse complement strand
TCCGGCCCCGCCGCAAGTATATTGGTTTCCATCGTGCCTGCTCTTGTTATTGGGCTCTTTGGCCGCTGTTTGCATGGATTCTACATGGATTTGAAGGGGAATGCCAACACAAGTGCGTCAAACGGCGCATTGTTGCTGAATCTTCGTCAATTCCGCAGTCAGCTTTGCGGCGCTCCCCGGAACCGCAGGTTGGCGCGCGACAGGTCGGCCACGCGCGCTGCGCCCATCAGCTTCATCCCGCGCAGCAGTTCCTCCTGCATCAAAGCTAGCGCGCGTTCAACACCGGGCTGACCGGCGGCGGCCAGCGGGAACAGGTAATAGGACCCCAGCCCCACCGCGCGGGCCCCCAGCGACAGCGCCTTGATGACATGATTGCCGCGGGTAAAGCCGCCATCCACCATCACGTCCAGTCGGTCGCCCACGGCATCGACAACCTCGGCCAACTGGTCAAAAGGCGCCCGCGTGCCGTCCAGTTGCCGCCCGCTGTGGTTCGACAGGATGATCCCGGCGCAGCCGATATCCGCCGCCTTGCGGGCATCGTCGGGCGACATCACGCCCTTCAGGCAGAACGGCCCGCCCCAGTCGCGCACCATCTGGGCGACATCGTCCCAGCGCATGTCGGGGTCCAGCATCTCGCTAAAATAGCGGCTGATCGACATCGTGGCGCCACCAAATTTTACATGGGAGTCCAATTGCGGCAGCGAAAGGCGCTCCTGGGTCAGGTAATTCAGCCCCCAGACCGGCTTGAGCAGGAAATCCACCAGAGCCGCTACCTTCGGCCGGAACGGAATGCCAAATCCGCTGCGCTTGTCACGTTCGCGGTTGCCGCCGGTGATGCTGTCCACCGTCAGCATCATCACTTCGACCCCGGCGTCCTTGGCCGATTGCATCATGGCCCGGTTCAGGGCGCGGTCGCGGTGAAAGTAGAACTGATAGCATTGCGGCGTGGCATGGGCCTTGCGCAGTTCCTCAAGACTGACCGTGCCGATCGAGGATACGCCGAACATCGTGCCGAATTTTGCCGCCGCCGCCCCGGTCGCCCGCTCTCCATCCGGATGGAACACCCGCTGCAATGCGGCGGGCGAACAATAGACTGGCAGTGCCAGCTTCTGACCCAGCACCGTGACCGACAGGTCGATATCCTTGACCCCGCGAAGGATGTTCGGCACCAGATCGCACTCGTCGATAGCGGCAGCGTTGCGGCGCTTGCTGACCTCGTCATCGGCCCCGCCCGCGATATAGTCAAAAATCGCTCCCGGAACCCGGCGTCGGGCCAGTTCCCTGAAATCATTGAAGTTGTGGCAGTCTTTCAGGCGCATGGCACCACCTTACTGGAGGGCGGGAGAAAGCAGCAGGCGCAACTCCGGTGGGATGCGCGCGGGGTGCCCGTCGTCGGTCAGACAGACCAGCGTCACCACCGATGCGAACAGGCGCTCACCCATCCGGGTGATGTCCTGCACCAGCACGATCCGCGCACCCGTGACCGACTGCACGGCGGTCTGCACCTGCAATTCATCGTCAAACCTGGCGGGCCGCAGATAATCCGCCTCGACCCGGCGGACGGCAATCACCACTCCTTCCTCCGACCGCAGCCGCCCCTGATACACCCAGATGGCGCGCTACCTTTCCGTGCGCGCCCGTTCGATTAATTTCAGATTTTTGGCGTAAT
>JANMCI010000110.1:0-2932 GCA_031361245.1 Rhodobacterales bacterium | reverse complement strand
CTTTCTGGACAAGGTCAGCGCCGCCGGGGTCAGCCATTTCATCGTCCATGCCCGCAAGGCGTGGCTCAAGGGCCTCAGCCCCAAGGAAAACCGCGAGATCCCGCCCCTGAACCACGATCTGGTGCTGCGGATGAAACGCGCGTTCCCGCAGCTGACGATCTGCATCAATGGCGGGATCACCACGCTGGATCAGGCGCAGGGCCTGTTGGACCTTGGGCTGGACGGGGTGATGATCGGGCGCGCGGCCTATCACGACCCCTGCACCACGCTCAGCGGGGCGGACCGGCTGTGGGGCGGCACCTTTGCCCCCGACGCACTCACCGTGCTGGACGCCATGCGGCCCCATATCGCGGACCATCTGGCGGCGGGCGGGCGGCTGCACCAGATCACCCGCCACATGCTGGGGCTGTTTCAGGGCCGCCCCGGCGCGCGCGGCTGGCGGCGCGTGTTGTCGCAAGGCACCGGCGGCGGGTTGGAGGTGCTGGACGCAGCCCTCGCCCAGCTTCAGGCCGCCGTGCCCTCGGCCGCCTGAGGCGCGCGCACCATCAGCGTCAGGACCAGCGCCACCACCGCGGAAAACGCGACGCCCGCGATCATCGGAAGCGGGGCGGAGCCCAGCACCGGCCCCAGCGCCACCACCATCACGCCGCCGGTCAAAAGCTGCAGCGTGCCGCCCAGCGACGACGCCAGCCCGGCCTTTTCGCCCTGATCATCCAGCGCCAGAACCATCGTGGTCGGCACGATCAGGCCAAGAAATCCATTGCCCAGCGCCAAGCCGGTCAGGCAGGTCACCAGGCCGACATCCCCGATCAGCGCCAGCGCCAGCAGACCACAGGCCGCCGTCGCAAACCCGATCGAGGCGCCCTTCAGCGCCGGCAACACCCCAAAGCGCACCGAGACCCAGCTTGCCGCCTGTGTCGCCCCGATGAACGCCATGGCATTGACCGCAAAGGCCAGCGAAAACTGGGTCGAGGTCAGACCATAGCCCTGCTGATAGACAAACGGAGCCGCCGCCAGAAAGATGAAAAAGCTGCCAAACCCGAACGCTCCGATGAAGGTCAAAAGCAAGAAGCCGCGGTCCCGCAGCAACTCGCCGCAGCCGGTCAGCATGGTGCGCAAGTTGAAGGCGCGGCGGTTGGCCGGGGTCAGCGTCTCGGGTTGGGCAAAGGCCAGCATGGCCAGCCCGACCACCGCCGGCACCATCAGCGCCACGAAGATCCCGCGCCACCCCGTCACCACCAGCAGCGCCGATCCGATGAGCGGCGCCAGCATGGGCGAGACGGAAAACACCAGCATGATCGCCGCCATCATCCGCGTTGCATCGGCGCCCGTCATCATGTCGCGCACGATGGCACGCGGCACCACCCCCAGCGCCGCACCGCCCAGCCCCTGAATGAACCGCCCGGCCAGAAGGTCATTGCCCGAGGTCGCAAAGATGCACCACAGTGTGCCCAGCACGAAAATCCCGATCCCGGCATAAAGCGGTAGCTTGCGTCCGACCTGATCGGACCAGGGGCCGTAGATCATCTGCGCCACGCCCATCGACACGAAATAGGCCGTGATCGTGCCCTGCATGACCTGAACGCTGGCACCCAGATCGGCGCCTATCGCCGGCATCGCAGGCAGATACATGTCGATGGCAAACGGCCCGATGCAGGACAAAAGCCCCAGAATGAGGGCAGGGCGGGCAATGCTCTGTGCCAAGATCGTTCCTTTCAAGCGGTGCGTGACGCGCCTCGCGGTGCGGCCGGGGGCAAATGCCGGCTGGCCTTGGCAGCGTCAAATGGCTAATTGACAGGGAAGCTCAGGAGTTTCCATGCCCGATCTGCCGTCTTTGCTGCCAATGCTGGCAATTCTTCTGGTGATCGGCGCGGCCACCGGGGTGATCGCGGGGCTTTTGGGGGTCGGCGGCGGCATCGTGCTGGTCCCGGCCTTCTTTTACACGTTCACAGCACTCGGCTATGGCGGCCCGCATCTGATGCAGACCTGCATCGGCACTTCGGCTGCGACCATCGTCGTCACCTCGGTGCGCTCGGTGCTTTTGCACAATCGCAAGGGCGCGGTCGATTGGCAGGTGTTGCGCGACTGGGCGCCTTTTCTGGTGGTGGGCGCGGTGCTGGGCGTCGGGCTCGCCTCGGTGCTGAATACCGCCACGTTGCAGGCGGTTTTCGGGATTCTGGCCGGGCTTGCCGGCCTTTACATGGCCTTTGGCCGGGACGAGTGGCGGCTTGGGGCAGAGATGCCGGGCAACCCCCTGCGCGGGGTGCAGGCGACGGTGCTGGCCCTGTTCTCGACCCTGATGGGCATCGGCGGCGGCACCTTTGGCGTGCCGCTGATGAGCCTTTATTCCCTGCCGATCCACCGCGCCGTTGCCACGGCATCGGGGTTCGGCATCCTGATCTCGGTGCCCTCGCTGATCGGGTTCCTGCTGCTGGATGTGGCCGACGCCCCGCCCTTCAGCATCGGGGCCGTGAACCTGCCGGCCTTTGCGGTGATCATACCGATGACCCTGCTGACCACGCCTTATGGCGTGCGGCTGGCCCATGCGATGGACCCGAAACCGCTGAAACGCGCCTTCGCCCTGTTCATCACGCTGGTGGCCCTGAACATGCTGCGCAAGGTGCTGGGCTGGTAGGCTTTAGCCCGGGGGCAGCGTGGCCTGCACCTTTTTCGGCAGGCTGGACCGGATGACGGTGTAAGAGGCCGTGATGCGGGCGCGCATCTCGTCCTCGGCCACCAGACCCCAGGGGATGCGGACCCAGCTTTTGTGGAAATAGGGCGCAGGCCGGGCGTGGCCGACCTCGATCAGCATTTGCGCCGTCTCGACATCGGGGCATTTGACGCTGAGGCCGTTTTCCTCGGACACCCCCACCACCGCGAACAGCTTGCCCCCGACCTTCCACGCATCATGCCCGCCGCCCCAGGGGTCGGA
>JANMCI010000099.1:0-5244 GCA_031361245.1 Rhodobacterales bacterium | reverse complement strand
TCCCGATCCTCTTGCGACACCACATCCGTGTCACCCCTCTCATGGTTTGCCTTGCAAACCATTGCCGGGCAACGGATGGGCCGTGATCCACTTGTTCAGCGTCGACATCCCGACCCCAAGATCTTCGGCAATCTGTTTGCGCTGTGCCCATCGTCCATCTCCTTTGCTGCACATTACGCTATCAAAGGAGCGGCACCAAACCGCGACAAGACCAGGTGGGCATTCGGAGCGGATCAAGAAGATCGGAGTTACCACACTTCAAGTTTCCACGAGCGCCCCGCATGAACATCCCTGAAACGCGCCTGAGCCCGTCCTGCGCCGTGATTTCAAGAAGCCGGGCGGACTGATCCATCTCGACATCAGGAGGCTTGGCCGTTTCGCGAAGGTTGGCCACGCCATTACCGGCGACCACACTGGCCAGAGCAATGGGCGCGAGGCGGGCTGGGAGTAGGTGCATGTCTGCATCTCAAACCCGCCCCACCTCGGTCGCCCGATGGACAACCTCTTGAGGTTCCGCATCTAGCTGTCGCAAATCCCCTGCAAGCTGACCCAATCGTTGTCTTCCAGAATGGGCGTCGGTGATCGGCCCTTGAATGGGTCAGCGTCGATCAGGGCTTTCGTGGCCTCGCCCGCAGGATCAAGCGCAAGAGCGTAGGTGGTCGAGGCGAGGTTGACCTTGGCAAAGCGGTCGAGCAATCGCTCAACGTCCGCTATGAGGGGCGGCGCTTTGAGCAGCTCTTCGGCGTAAGAGGCAACGGCGTCGGCAGGCAGTTGGCCCGTCGTCAGCAATCGGAAGGTCGCCATCAGGCCGGCGTGGGACAACAGCGGTATGACCGGGTCGTATTGCTCGGCCCGGACGGCCTCGGCCAGAATATGGCCTGACAGAACCTCAGGGTCCTCGGAGCTGTTCAAGAGGGGCGCACCGACCATGATCAGGCCACCGGGCAGACTGGCAGTGCCCTGCAGTCCGGCACGGACCACGGCAATCTCGCCGACCCCGGCACCGGACAGACGCAGCGCCAAGGTCGCGGCGGCCCGTATGCCCAGGTCTGCCCCACAAGGCGACCCGGTCAGCCGGATCATGTCCTGCAGCGCCATTTTGCCGATCTGGACCCGTGTCGCCTGTGGCAGCACCGATGCCGTGTGACGGATCATTGCGCCCGGCAGCCACAGGACGGCAAAAAGAGTGACCGCGGTCAGCACGGACACCACCATGACCCCGCGCAGGCGGCCCGGATGCGGCCTGCGCCGCACCAACGCCACCCGGATCGTGTCGAGCGCCGCGATCATGTGGGGGTCCTCGATCTCCAGCGTCTCGGCCGGCTCGCCATCATCCAGACGGCCCGCGGTAAAAAGCGCGGGCAGATCGCCGCCGTTGATGCGCTCGACCGCCGGCAGCGACCAATGGGTCACGGCAACGCCAGTGCGCGGATCGCTGAGAAGCAGTGTGGCATCGCGCAGACCCACGACGACCTCACGCAATTGTGCCGCCGCCCCTGCCCGCCACAGGCCGGTGCATTCCAGCCTCAGGTATTTCTCTACCGCTGTCATCTGTGCAGGTAAGCGCGAGGATCCATGGTGCGAGGTTAGCTGGAGTTGCCGGGCGCGACAATCGGCTCGGCCGGAATAATGCAAGGACAAGCAAGTATTTGGCCGCCCGATGTCGTTTTTCTGCGCGCGGGACAAGCGGGGGAAGGTTTGGTATTGCGGCGAGGACCATGGAGGACTGATGACCGAGAACCGCATCCTGCTTGCCGCTTTCATGATCGTGATCTACGCCACGATCATCGGGTTTACCGACAATTTCGTGCGCGTGATTGCCGAGGAGGCTGGCCTTTGGCAGTTCCATCTGACCCGCACGGTGATGGCGATGGCGATCCTTGGTCTGGTCGCGGTGCCCCTTGGGCTGAAGCTGAAGCCGGTGAATATCGGGGCCGTGGTGGCGCGGTCGACCATTCACGGGCTGGCCATGGTGATCTACTTTGGCGCGCTGGCCTTTCTGCCAGTTGCCCTCGTTGCGGCTGGCCTGTTCACCGCGCCGATCTTTGTGCTTCTGATATCGCGTTTTGCCTATGGCGAAACGATCAGGACAACGGGCGTTGTCGCCGTGGTGCTGGGCTTTGCCGGAGCGGTCCTGGTCCTGGGGCCCGAAGCCTGGGCCGGCGCCTCGCTGCCCGCCCTGCTGCCAGTGATCGCGGGTGCGCTTTATGCGATGGGCAACGTCGCCACCCGCAAATGGTGCCCCGGCGAAAGTGCCGAGACGTTGCTGGCGGGATTCTTCCTCGCGCTGGGCGTGATCGGGCTGATCGGCACAGTGGGGCTGGCGCTATTCCCCTTGGCAGAGGTGCCGGGGACTGACGGGTTCCTGCAACGCGGACCGGTCTGGCCCAGCGGTGGGTTCTGGTTCTGGACATTCGTGCAGGCCGCCGGCTCGCTTTTGGGGGTAGGACTGATGGTCAGGGCCTATCAGATTGCCGATGCGACACGGGTGTCCGTTTTCGAGTTTGTCATCTTGCCCGCCTCGGCAATCTGGTCCTGGCTGATCTGGGGAGAAGTGCTGACGACGCTGTCGATCGCAGGCATGGCGATGATCGTCGTGGCGGGCTTGATGATCGCGCTGGGACCGGTAAAGGACTAGTCGCTCATGGCCTCGCGCCAATGGCGGCGGCACATCGAGACGTAGGTCTCGTTGCCGCCGATCACGACCTGCTCACCAATCCTCAGCGCCCGTCCGTCGGGGCCGCGGCGTATCACCATGGTGGCCTTCTTGCCGCAGTGACAGATGGTGCGGACCTCGCGCATTTCATCGGCCCAGGCCAGAAGCGCCGCCGAGCCGGGGAAGAGATTGCCCTGAAAATCGACGCGCAGGCCGTAGCACATCACGGGCACACCGAGGTCATCGACGGCGCGTGCAAGCTGCCACACCTGAGCCTTGGTCAGAAACTGCGCCTCGTCGATGAAGACGCAGGCCACGGGTCCCTCGGCAAAGCGGGTGCGAAGCTTGGCGAACATGTCCTCGGTCGGGCCAAAGGTGTCGGCGGGTTCGCCAATGCCGATCCGGCTGGCGATTCGGCCCTCGCCGGCGCGGTTGTCGAACTGGGCGGTGATCAGGTAGGTGGTCATCCCGCCCTCGCGGTAATTGTGCGAGGCTTGCAGGAGCAAAGTCGATTTGCCCGCGTTCATGGTGGAATAGTTGAAGTAAAGCTTGGCCATGGCGCTGATTAGCGCAGGGCCGGGGCAAACATCAAGGCGGGTTGGCTTGGCGGGTCCGTCGCGCGAGGTTTGCGAGACAACAGCGCGACGGACCCCAATCAAGAAACAGCTTTTGCTGCTGGCTACTCGTAAAAGTCCCGCACACCCGGGACACCTTTATGAATGACAAATACTTGCGCCGGGATTAATGGGAAAATGCAGGCGTTTTTCCCAACCAACCAGGCGGTAGCAGTCGGAATGTCACTGGAATCATATCTGAAGAAACACACCGAGGCGCTGGTCAAGGAAGTGGGCGTCGAAGCGGCCTGCGCCTTGACCGGCAAATCGAAGGCAACAATCGGGCGCTACTATTCGGATCAGGACGAGCATGGCGACCGGTTCATGCCGATTGATGTGGTGGCGCAGCTGGAGGCGGCTGCGAAGTTCCCCCATGTCACCTCGGCGCTGGCCGACCTGCGGGGCATCACGCTGGCCTATGATCCGGACAAGCGCAATGCCGCCTCGACCGGGGTCAATCAGGATGTGGTGGCGCTGGCGCAGCGGTTTGGCCAGTTGATGGCAGAGTATAATCAGGCGATTGGGGACGGCAAGATCACCAACAACGAGGCCAAGCGGATGCTGCGCGAGACGCTGGCCATTCAGCAGGTGCTGCTGGACATGAAGCTGAATCTGGAAGACGAGTCCGGCTGACGCCGAAATGTCGCTTTTGACGACATCCCGTTTTATCGTGTATTCACAATAGGATAGCGGTTTCCGTTAACCACATGGAAAGGTATTCCGGAAGGACGGGTGCGCCCCCAAAAGCGCACCCGGCAGACGTCAGCTGGTCCAGCGTTGCGGGCCGCGCGACAGCTTGGCGCCTTCGGCGCGACGGGGCGCTGCGGGTCTGGCGGACTGCGGCTTGCCCTGCGGCTTGCTGACCGGCTTGGCGCCTTGCGACGGCTTGGCGCCATGGGGTTTGCCGCCTTGCGGACGCCCCGAGCCCTGCGGCCGCTGGCCACGACCCTGCACGGGCTTGGGCGCTGCGGCAACGGCGGCGGCGGACCATGCCGCCCCGCCGATGACCGGGATCGGCTTTTTCAGCATCTTTTCGACCGCCTGCAATTCGCCCATCTCGGCGGGCGCACAGAAGGCCACGGCCGTCCCATCAGCCCCGGCGCGCGCGGTGCGGCCGATGCGGTGGACATAGTTCTCGGGCACATTCGGCATGTCGTAGTTGTAGACGTGCCGCACTCCGGGAATGTCGATGCCGCGCGCCGCCACATCGGTGGCCACCAGCACCTGCATGGTGCCCTCACGGAATTCGGACAGGGTCTTGTCGCGCTGATTCTGGCTTTTGTTGCCGTGGATCGAGCCCGCCTTGAAGCCCCAGGACAAGAGGAGCTTGTAGAGCTTTTCCGAGCCATGCTTGGTGCGGCCAAAGACCAGCGCCTGTTCGCCCTCATGGGTTTTCAGATAGGTTTCCAGAAGCTTGGCCTTGTCGCCGTTGGGGATGTAGTGCACCCCCTGCACGATCTTTTCGATCGGCTTGCCGGGCGGGGCGACCTGCACCTTGACGGGGTTGCGCAGGTAGGTCGACGCCAGTTCCTCAATGTCCTTGGGCATGGTGGCTGAGAAGAGCAGCGTCTGCCGCTTGGTCGGAATGTGCTTGGCGATGCGGCGCAGCGAGTGGATGAAGCCCATGTCGAGCATCTGATCCGCCTCGTCCAGCACCAGATAGCCGCAATCCTCAAGGCTGACATCGCCACGCTCGATCAGGTCGATCAGGCGACCCGGGGTTGCCACGAGCACGTCAGAGCCTTTCGACAGGCGTTCGGCCTGTTTGAAAAGCGACGCACCGCCGACAACCATGGTCACCTTGACGGCGGTGCCCTTGGTGAAGGTCAGGAAGTTTTCGGCGATCTGGTTCACCAGTTCGCGGGTCGGGGCAAGGATCAGCGCCCGCACCCGGCGCGGGGCCGGCGGATGGCCGATGTCCAGAAGGCGGTGCAGCAAGGGCAGACCAAAGGCCGCCGTCTTGCCGGTGCCGGT
>JANMCI010000096.1:0-8330 GCA_031361245.1 Rhodobacterales bacterium | reverse complement strand
TCCCGATCCTCTTGCGACACCACATCCGTGTCACCCCTCTCATGGTTTGCCTTGCAAACCATTGCCGGGCAACGGATGGGCCGTGATCCACTTGTTCAGCGTCGACATCCCGACCCCAAGATCTTCGGCAATCTGTTTGCGTGAAAGCCCGTCCTCAGGGAAAATGATCCCCCGGATCATTTTCTGATCCTTCGAACTCAGCGCGATCCGCACCGCATCCTTGCGAAATTCATCCGTCATGGCTGTGCCCATCGTCCATCTCCTTTGCTGCACATTACGCTATCAAAGGAGCGGCACCAAACCGCGACAAGACCAGTTTGACAGCGAGTCGCCTTCAAGCGGGCGCTTTGTGAGAATCTGTGACATGTCACATCCCATAGCACAGGGTCACCAAACTACCTCACGACCCTTCCTTCATGGCTCTTGACACAAACAGGGAACACGGGCAGAACATTGTGTTAACACTTGACCGCTTGGGTTGAGTGGCGCGCTCTGAGGTGACAGAATGCTGACACGCAAGCAACTGGAATTGCTCGACTTCATCCGGCAAAGGGTCGAAGTGGATGGCGTGCCGCCCTCCTTTGATGAAATGAAAGATGCACTTGATCTCAAATCCAAGTCCGGAATCCACCGCCTGATCACGGCGCTGGAGGAGCGTGGCTTCATCCGTCGGCTGGCCCACAGGGCACGAGCGTTGGAAATTCTGAAGCTGCCCGAAGCGATGGAGAAACCGGGCTTTCAGCCCAAGGTCATCGCAGGCGACAAGCCTGCCCCCGCTCCCCGTCGTCCTGCCGCCGCTTTGGATGTCATCCAGGTGGATGCGATGGAAATCCCCATGATGGGCCGCATCGCGGCCGGTGTACCGATCGAGGCTATCGCTCATGTCTCTCATCATGTGGCCGTGCCGGGGTCGTTGCTGACGGGCCGTGGGTCGCATTATGCCCTTGAAGTCAAAGGCGACAGCATGATCGAGGCCGGAATCAATGATGGGGATATCGTGGTGATCCGCGAACAGCAGACGGCCGATAACGGCGACATCGTCGTGGCTCTGGTTGAGGACGCTGAAGCGACACTCAAGCGTTTTCGTCGCAAAGGCAGCATGATAGCGCTCGAGGCTGCAAATCCGGCTTACGAAACCCGCGTTTTCCCCGATCATATGATCAAGGTCCAGGGCAAGCTGGTCGGACTGATCCGCAGCTATTGAGCGACCGCCGAGTGACGCGCCCCAGAGGATCGCCACGCGTCATCCTGCTTACCGGAGTCGCCCCGACCCGACTTTTTGATACGTCTTTCCGCGAACGTTGGATAACAACGGATCGTCCGATCCTTAGCGGCAAGGATCAGTTTCCTACCCGCTTTTCCGTCTCTCGCTGTGGAATCTCAAGAGGCCGTCCATCGGGTGACCGAGGCGACTGACTGGCGGGTTTGAGTTCAGGCTGCAGTGCGGGCGATGCCAATTGGACATTTGGGAGCATTCCGGCAGGTGGGTATTGCGTTGCCCGGATCTGTCATAGGCGCGCGCACAGACCCATTCTTGCCGGGCGGTCTGGAGTCTTGGGCGTGTCGGGTGTGGCCCGGATATGTTTGAGGTCCAGGTCCAAGCAGGCGACCGCGCAGGTTTTCGCTTTGCCCGCTGCCCGTCATTACCCGGGTCACTCTGATGCCGAGGCTGTGGTCATAGGCCACGGCAGCTCGCAGGGCTGAAATGGCGCTGTAGGCCTTCTCGTCGAGACAGATGCCGGTGGCGGCAATGCGCGAGGCACCGTCGATGCAGACACTTGCTTGCTCCCAGCCCACCCCGCGCCCATAACTCTGGCCCGTTCGATCCCCCTTGATGCGTTGGCGAACCCGCTCAAAACGCCCAAGCTTCTTGATGTCGAGATGGATCAGGCCGCCCGGCTCCCTGTAGTGATAACGCACAACCGGTTCTGAGGGGCGAGGTCGCGCAGCCGCGACAGCCCGGCGCGTCGCAGAACCCTGCTGGCCGTGGTGGGCAACACCCCAATCTGCTCTGCAATGTGCCGCCCGCACATGCTCTGGCGGTGTAGCGTCATGAGGCGCTCCGCCAGCGCCTCGGTGGTCCGGGTCGGGATGACTTTGGGCCGCGAGGACGGCACTGGCCATTTCCGCTCGACGAACAGGCGTCAAACGCGCACTCTGATGAATGGTTATTCGGGGCGCTCCTGGAGGCTTGAAGTTTGGTAACTCCAGTCTCCTTGATCAGCTCCGAAGGGACAACCTGATGAAAGCTCACAGCTAGGGCGGGTTTGCTGTCACGATGACGGTGCGGGCGTTGCCCCGCAGGGAGGATTCGACCGGCCGCATTGGCGATTTCCGTGGAAGCCGCCTTCAATGCGGATCGATCCGTGGTTGATCCTGCGCAAGCCGTGCAACGCTGCGAGGGATAAACAGGTCTTCGGCCACAGGTCGGTCCCCCAACCAGATCCTTTGGCCACGGCGCACGGGAACCAACCATAGCCCATCGGGCTGCGGTCTCAGCGCAATTGCTCCAGTGCGGTCCAACACCGTCCGGTCGACCACAAGACAACCGGGTCGCTGTTGCGGGGCCGGGCCAAGGCTGGCGGGCACGATGACCAGATCAGCGCGCGCACAGGCCGCTGCCAGCCCGTCAAGAGCAGCTTTTCCGGTCAAGATTTCACTCCGGACCCCCCCGATCCGGAACGCTCGCGCACCCTTGGGTCCGTCGAAGCCCGGCCTCAGGGCAGCGACCTCAGGCAGGGCGAGGTCGCCATCATCTTCTAGCCAACTCTTGGCCGCAAAGCCCGCGCCTTTGGACGCTGACAGCGCGCGCCCCTCAGGGCTCATCAATCCGACCAAAGCCCCGTCTGACGAAATCAACCCGGCCGGTCGCTCGGTCGCCAGCCAAAGCATCAGCCCCAGGACCAGCGGCGCCGCTCCAGCCAGCCGCGCGCGGCCCGGCCACAGCACAACCCCCAGCGCCCCGGCAGCGATCAACGGCATGACCAACGGATCCGGCGACGGAATTGGCGTGATGGACCCTTCAAGTCCCGCTATCCAATGGGCCACAAACAGGATCCACCTGGCGCAGGTGTCCATCACCCATAGCGCGGGCCAGGACAGGCCAAAGGGCGCCAACAGCGCCGCAACGACCCCTGCTCCCATCAAAAGGCTCATCACCGGCACCGTCATCAAGTTGGCCAACAAGCCATAGTCCGTAAAACGGTTGAACGTCGCCGCCGCAAATGGTGCCGTCGCCAGCCCCGCCAGAAGCGAGGTCACGACCAGCATGATCGGCGCAATCAACCACTCCGGCACTCTGGCGTTCAGCCAGCGCTGTACCGGTGAATAGCCCGCAATCAACGCGATCGTCGCCGCGAAGGACAGCTGGAAACCAGGCTCGGTCAGGCTTTCAGGCTGGGACACCAGCAGGACCACGGCCGACAACGCGACCGAGCGAAAGCTCAACGCCTGCCGGTCAAGAAGCACCGCCCCCAACATCACCGAAACCATCAAAAAGGCCCGCGTCGTGGCGACATTGGCCCCTGACAACAGCAGATAGAACAGCGCCACGCCGAAGGCAGCAACAGCCGCCAGCTTCTTGGAGTTGACGCGCAGCGCCACCGGCGGGAACAGGGCAATTCCATAGCGGGTGATCGCAAAGACGAACGCCGTCAGGAACGCCATGTTCATGCCGGAAATCGCCAGCAAATGCGCCAATGACGACAGTCGCAAGTCACTGATTACCGCCGCCGAGATGTTGGAGCGGTCGCCCGTCATCACTCCGGACGCGAAGGCGCCGGAATCCCCGGGTACTGACCGCTCGATCGCGTTAGACAGGCGGCTGCGCAGCCTGTTGATCACCTCTGCCCCGCCCAAGGGCGGCTGCCACAAGACGACCGGACTGCTAGTGTAGCCCACGGCGCCCAACCGGTTGAAATAGGCCATGCGCCGAAAGTCAAAGCCGCCGGGCTCGGTCGGTCCTTCCGGGGCGGCCAGTCGGGCGGTCAACATGACGGTCTGGCCCGGATCATAGGGCACATCCGGCGGCGGGCCGTGCAGCGACACGCGCACCTTCAGCGGTGTCCGCTCTGCCGGACGATCCGACAGCACCACCTGATCCAGCGTCAGCCGCAACGCATCGGATTGCGACCGGTCAATGTCGATGATCCGCCCCTGCACCGGGCCATAATAGGGAACCGGCAGCATTGGGGCCTGCACCAGATGGGCACGCAAGCCGATGGACATGATGCCCACACAGATGCACGCCACCGCCACGACAACAGGCTGCACAATCTCTGGCACAAACCGCCAGATCGCCAGCAGTCCAAGGCACAGCATCGCGGTCGCGACATAGTGGCCAGCAGCCGGCTCGAACCCAAGGGTGAACCATACCCCGATGCCCAACGCCAGAAAGACCGGCACAAAGGGAAAGAGCTGCCCTCGCGCTGCCTCCAGGGCGAGCAGCGGCGCCAGTGCCACGTCCCTCATGCCAGCCGCCACCTTGTCTTGCCCCCCGCGAATGCCTATTGCTGCCGCGATCTTAGGCCAATCATGGTTTCCCAAAGGTTAACACGCATGCAGTCCAGCCCGATCGTTACCCGCTTTGCCCCCTCTCCGACCGGCTTTCTGCATATCGGCGGGGCACGGACAGCGTTGTTCAACTGGCTTTACGCGCGCGGTAGGGGGGGCCGATTCCTGCTGCGGATCGAGGATACCGACCGCGAACGCTCAACCCCTGAGGCGACCGCGGCCATCCTGCGCGGCCTGACGTGGCTCGGGCTGGACTGGGACGGCGACGTGGTCAGCCAGTTCGATCGCCGCGATCGCCACGCCGAGGTGGCCAATCAGATGCTGATGCGCGGCACCGCCTACAAGTGCTTCAGCACGCAGGACGAAATCGCCGCCTTCCGCGCAGAGGCCGAGGCGCGCGGTTCCTACGCCGTGTTTCAAAGCCCTTGGCGCGACGCTGATCCGGCCACTTACCCTGACACGCCCTATGTCATTCGCATGCGCGCCCCGCGCGACGGCGAAACCGTGATCGACGACCGCGTTCAGGGCACTGTCAGGTTCCGGAATGATCAGCTGGACGATATGATTTGTTTACGTTCCGATGGTACGCCTACCTACATGCTTGCTGTTGTGGTGGACGACCATGACATGGCCGTTACACACATCATTCGCGGGGATGACCACCTGAACAACGCTGCTCGCCACAAGATGGTTTATGACGCCATGGGCTGGAATCTGCCTATCTGGGCGCATATTCCGCTGATCCATGGTCCGGACGGAAAGAAACTGTCCAAACGCCATGGCGCGCTCGGGGTCGAGGAGTATCACGCCATGGGCTATCCCGCCGCCGGCATGCGCAACTATCTGACCCGCCTCGGTTGGGCGCATCTGGACGCCGAGATCTTCACCAGTGACGAAGCGATGAAGATGTTCGATCTGTCGGGCATTGGCCGCGCTCCTGCACGACTGGACTTCAAAAAGCTCGAGAATACCTGCGGTCATCACATTGCCATGGCCGACGATGCTGCACTGCTGCATGAAATCAAGGAATTCATGTCGGTGTCCGGGCGCGCTCCTTTCACCCAAGCACAAAGCGACCTATTGAAGAAGGCAATGTACTGCGTGAAGGACAGGGCGAAGACATTTCCGGAACTTATTGAAAAGGCTCACTTTGCCTTGAAACACCGCCCCATCGTTCCAGACGCCGGATCTGCGGCTCTGCTTGATACGGTATCCCGTGGTATACTGAAATCATTGACGCTGCAGCTGCAAAATGCTTCTTGGTCCAAGACCGATCTGGAGCCGATTCTCAACGCTGCAGCGGCAGAGGCGGGCATCGGCTTTGGCAAACTCGCACAGCCGCTGCGGGCTGCCCTTGCCGGCCGGACCGCAACGCCAAGCGTCTATGACATGATGCTGGTCATCGGGCGCGACGAAACAATTGCCCGGCTGCAGGACGCCAGTTCGCAGCCAGGACCGCAATAGCCCCTCGCGGGCCATCCAACGGAGGATACGACGATGACCGCTCCGACCAAGTCTGCCACGCTGACCCTGAACGACCAGACCTATGACCTGCCCATCCTGTCCCCCACCATCGGACCGGACGTGCTGGACATCCGCAAGCTCTACGCCCAGGCGGAGGTCTTCACCTATGACCCTGGGTTCACGTCGACGGCAGCCTGCGAAAGCGCCATTACCTATATTGACGGCGACAAGGGCGAGCTTTTGCACCGTGGCTACCCGATCGAACAACTCGCCGCTAAGTCCACTTACCTCGAAGTCTGCTATCTGCTGCTTTATGGCGAACTGCCAACTGCCACTCAGCTCAATGATTTCGGAAATCGCGTGACCCGTCACACCATGGTGCACGAGCAGATGCACATGTTCTTCCGCGGCTTTCGCCGTGACGCCCATCCGATGGCAACCATGGTCGGCGTGGTCGGTGCCATGTCGGCCTTCTATCACGACAGCCTTGACATCAACGACCCGTGGCAGCGCGAAGTTGCCTCGATCCGCATGATTGCCAAACTGCCGACGATTGCGGCGATGGCTTACAAGTATTCAGTCGGTCAGCCCTTCGTCTATCCGAAGAACTCGCTCGATTATTCGAGCAACTTCCTGCAAATGTGCTTTGCCGTCCCGGCCGAGGACTATGTCGTCAACCCGGTGCTGGCCAAAGCGCTGGACCGCATCATGATGCTGCATGCCGACCATGAGCAGAACGCGTCCACCTCCACCGTCCGGCTCGCGGGCTCATCTGGTGCCAATCCATTCGCCTGCATCGCCGCTGGCATCGCTTGCCTGTGGGGACCTGCCCATGGCGGCGCGAATCAGGCTTGCCTTGAAATGCTGCGGGAAATCGGCACCGTTGATCGGATCCCAGAATACATCAAGAAAGCCAAGGACAAGAATTCCGGCTTCCGGCTGATGGGTTTTGGCCACCGGGTGTACAAGAATTTCGACCCTCGCGCGACTGTGCTGAAAGAGTCCGCGGACGAGGTTCTTGGATTGCTGGGCATCCACAACAATCCAACCCTGCAAGTGGCCAAGGAACTGGAGCGGATTGCTCTGCAGGATGAGTATTTCATCAGCAAGAAGCTCTATCCGAATGTTGATTTTTATTCCGGCATCATTCTTGATGCGATGGGGTTCCCAACCTCGATGTTCACACCGATCTTTGCAATCTCACGCACGGTAGGGTGGATTTCGCAGTGGAAAGAGATGATCGCAGAGCAGAACCAGAAGATCGGCCGCCCGCGTCAGTTGTATGTCGGTTCTCCAAGGCGAAATTATGTCGACGTGGTAAAGCGCTGAACGACGTCAAGCAGGCGTCGTCCGGCCCTGCCCGCTCATATCAGGCGCCTGTACAGGCGTCTGTTTCCTGATATTGGCAGCAATTCGAAACTTGGCCTGCCGCGTTGATTTGATCTCCACTCCATTTTGAAAACAGCCCCCCAACTTTCCCAGCGTGCGAAATTGCCGCGCAATCGGAAAAGATGTCCTCGCCTCTCAGGCAGCAGCATTTGCCCCCTGCGGCCTTCGGCATTGCGACAAGTGCGGACGCGTGCTAGCAGCCGATTAATCTTTGTGGCGACCTTTCCGAACCCTTTTGCATATGGTGATGCATGCGGCGACTATACTTGCATATCGGGTCCCACAAGACCGGCACCACGGCGTTGCAGCAAAGCCTTCACCACAACAGAGAACTTTTGGCCGCCAATGGCGCTTCGTTTGTGTCGTCACAAACCGCGGCGCATTTGCATCCCTATCTCGGCCCTTGCATCCCCAGCGCTTATATTCCAGGCGGTTTCATGGTTCTGGACCCCGAGGAGCTGGCCAAACGGCTGGCAACGGCGGATCAGGATCTGGTGATTGCAAGTTCAGAGAATTTCTCTTTCTTCCTGCACAAGGCCCCGATTGAGGCATTGGAGCGCGCGTTACGCCCGCATTTCGATGAAATTCGCATCCTGTGCTACCTGCGCCGGCAGGACCGCCACGCCATTTCGCATCACCAGGAGGGGGCGCGGCTGCACCGCAGGGCCGAGGGCGAGCTCTGGGGGCACGCTCCCAGCGCCTTGCCCCTCTATAGCCCGGGTCAGGACCTCTACCTGAACTACGACCGGAAACTTGGTCTGTGGGCCGACGTCTTCGGCTTGGAAAACCTCGACCTCAGGGTCTATGACCGAGCCTTGCTGAAGGACGGCGATATCTTTGCCGACGCCCTGGCGACCATCGGGTTGACCATTGGCGGGCTGCAATCGGTCGGCGATAAGAACACCTCCTTGGGGGCGGCGCAAACCAAACTCGGGCATCTGATGAACGAGTTCGGCGTCCGGCAA
>JANMCI010000063.1:0-8264 GCA_031361245.1 Rhodobacterales bacterium | reverse complement strand
CACATCGAGGCCAAGGTGCTGGAAACGCTGGATGTCGCGGTGGTGGGAAAGCGGGCGTAACGATCACCATCCCGACGTAGCAGGGTCTGATGCTGCCGATTCTGCAAATGATCAAGGAAGGCAGAGCGACTATCCCGGACTGCCTTCCCGGACTGATTAAATTATACAACCTGACGGCGGAGGAGTCAGAAGCCTTGTTGCCCAGCGGAAAACAAACCGTTCTCGCCAACCGCGCCCATTGGGCCCGACAGTATATGTCGCAGGCCGGATTGGTGTCTCCAATCAAGCGCGGATCATACCAGATTTCGCCGGATGGCTTGATGGTGCTGGCGCAAAACCCATCGTCCATTACCGTGACCACATTGCGCCAATTCCCAAAATTCTTGGATTTTCAGGAAAGGTCGTCAAGGAAGGACAGCTCTGATTTTCCAATTGAGCGGTTGCCACCGGAGTTGACTGCGGTGGAAACCCCCGACGCGACAATCGAACGCGCACACGCTCAACTGGATGCAGCTTTGGTTTTCGACCTTCTTGCCGCAGTCCAATCCGTCACTCCCACCCAATTCGAACAACTCATCGTCGACCTCCTCCTAGCCATGGGCTATGGCGGCGGTGATCGCACAATGGGCGAACGGATCGGCAAATCCGGCGACGGCGGCATCGACGGCATCATCAACGAAGACGCTCTTGGCCTCGACGCCGTGTACATTCAAGCCAAGCGGTACGCCCCCGACAGCAAGGTCGGTCGCCCCGCTTTGCAGGCCTTTGTCGGCTCCCTGACGGGTGAGGGTGCCAACAAGGGCGTCTTCGTCACCACATCGGACTTCTCAAAGGAAGCGCGCGACTACCTGAACAAGGTCCAGCACCGGGATCGTACTCATCAGTGGCGACCGCCTCGCCCGTCTGATGATCCAGCACGAAGTCGGCGTCCGTGCTCGCAAGACCTATGTGTTGCGGTCCGTCGATGAGGACTATTTCTCCGACGTCTGACCCAATTGCACCTTGCCAAATACTCTCGAGGGGTTTGGGGGGGCGGACAGCCCCCCTGTTCGCAAACCGCTCCAACGGCCACCGCAGCCCGGGCCGACGCCCGTTCACGAACCGTCACCGTTTGGTGACTTCACACCCTTGGCAAACCGCGTGATCGCCACGTTGCGCTATTCCCGGTCAGCGCCGCCATCCCGGCCGCGCATACAACAGGGATCATATCATGAAACTCATCCTCGCTTTCGCCGCTCTCAATCTTTTCGCCGCCCCGGTCTTTGCCGACGAAATGGCCGACCCGGCCAAGATGATGTGCACCGACTTCGTTGCCGCCGACACGGACGCCATGATGAAGGACAGCATGATGATGAAAGAGGCGATGAAGGACGACGCCAAGATGGCCGCCATGACCGACGAAGACATGATGCATGCCATGATGGAGGCCTGCAAAACGCATCCCGACGCCATGGTCATGGATGCTTTGCACATGTGATCTAATGGCAAGCGCCCGATCAGGGCGCTTGCCATCTCCGCTCAGAACACCAGAACGCCGGTCGCCGCCAACGCCGCATATTGGTCAGTGCCGCCGTCAAATGACAAAGCGGTCCGGACCTGCGGTTTACCCGGCAACCTGCGCCCGCGTCTTCCAAAGCGATACCGCCACGCCCGCCCCAAGCAGACCCAGCGTCACCCCCAGCGACAGGCTGGCCGGAAACTTCTCCCACCCCATCAGATCGGCCACAAAGATCTTGGACCCGATAAAGATGAGCAGCGCCGACAGCGCATACTTCAGATAGGCAAAACGGTGCAGAACCGCCGCCAGCGCGAAGTAAAGGGCGCGCAGACCCAGGATCGCAAAGATGTTCGACGTGTAGACAAGGAACGGGTCCGTCGTGATCGCGAACACCGCCGGAACCGAATCGACGGCGAACAACAGGTCAGCCAACTCGATCATCACCAGCGCCAGGAACAGCGGCGTCACGAACCAGACGGCCTTTCCTGCCACCCGGCGACGCTCAAAAAAGGCGTTGCTTTCAACGCGCTCCGTCACCCGGAACAGCCGCCGCATCAGGCGCAACGGTGCCGATCCTTCGATGTCATGCTCTTTCTCGCCCACCATCAGCATCCTGATACCGGTCGCCACAAGAAAGGCCGCGAAAATGTAAAGAACCCAGTGGTATTCGGCCACCAGCGCCGCCCCAAGGCCGATCATCAGGCCGCGCAGCACGATCACGCCCAGAATGCCCCAGAACAGCACCCGGTGCTGATAGGCGCGCGGGATGGCAAAGGCCGAAAAGATCAGCGCGATGACAAAGACGTTGTCCATCGACAGGGTCTTTTCCACGACAAAGGCAGTCAGGTAGGCCGCCGTCGCCGCCCCTCCCATCTGCCAGTACACAAAGCCTGAAAACGCCAGTCCAAGGCTGATATACAGCGCCGACAGCTTCAGACTTTCGGCCACGCCGATCTCATGGCTGCCCTTGTTCAAAATGCCAAGGTCCAGCGCCAGCAACGTCAGCACCAGACCGATAAAGGTCAGCCACATCCAAAGCGGCGTCCCCATGAACAGCGAAAAAAGTATTTCCATCCCTGACCTCTCTTTGCGTTTTGCGATGAGGTCAGTCTTGCTGTCCGCTGCCCCTCGCACTCGATGCGGTCCGACATCACGATGGTGAAATCGTCAGAGGGGCCCGGCCCGCATTCTGTCAAATGAGGCGTTGGACCAAAGTTTCAACCCCGGTGCCAAAGAAATCTTCCCCGCTTCGCCTTTCTTTCGCGAATTGCCTCAAGCAATTCGTGACGCGCCCGATCGCCCCCCCGGGGCGGGCGTACCGCTTCCGTCCGCGGTCAGGCTCGTCGCGAACCGATTTGCGATCCCACCAAGACCCCAAGCTGCAAGGCCGTCGCCTTGCGGCTCTCGGCATGGGACGCTGACCCGGCTCGGGTCGTTATTGCGGATGGCGGGAAATCCCCTGCGGCTGTTCCTCGGCCAAAAGCCCGGCCAGCCCTTCGCGGTAGGTCGGATAGCGCAACTTCACGCCCAGTTCGGCCTTGATCCGGTCATTCCTGACCCGCTTGTTCTCGGCATAGAACGACCGCGCCATCGGCGTCATTTCGGCATCCTCATAGGGCACCATCGGCGGTTCGGGCAGGCCCAGCAACAAGGCCGCCAGCGACAACACATCCTCGGGCGAGGCCGGATCGTCGTCACACACATTGTAAATCGCCCCCGGATCGGGCCGCACCAAAGACGCTTCCAGCACCGACGCGATATCTTCGACATGAATCCGGCTGAACACCTGCCCGGGTTTAAGGATGCGCCGCGCCGTGCCGTCGCGCACCTTTTCAAACGGCCCGCGCCCGGGGCCGTATATTCCCGCCAGTCTGAAGATATGCAAGGGCAGCCCCAGTGCGGCCCATTCCGCCTCGGCCCGCACCCGGGCAGCACCGCGCGCCGTCGTCGGGGTCAGCGCCGTCCACTCGTCGACCCAGTCGCCGTCGTGGTGGCCATAAACCGCCGTCGTGGACAGATAGCCCACCCATTTCGGCCCCGCTGCCGCAATCTGCCGGCCCAGATCCCGCACCACGGGATCACCCGCCGCATCCGGCGCCACGCTTGTCAACACATGCGTGGCCTGCCTGATGGCCGCCGAGATGTCCCCCGGCCAGATCAACGGCTCCACCCCCATCGTCGCCAGCACCAGCGCCTTGTCCGTCGTCCGTGTGGTGCCAATGACCCGCCATCCCTGCGGAATCAAACGCCGCGACAGCGCTTGGGCCGAATAGCCGTGACCGATGGACAATAGCGTGTTCATGCGTCCTTATCCCCGCTCCACCCTGCCACGGCAAGCCCGCGCGGCGGCGACCGGGCCTTCCCCGTCCTGTTTCGCGCGGCTTGAAGCTCCTTCATCAACTCGTCACTTGCCAGAGCCATAGAGACGGCCTTAGATGCCCGATCAATTCCGCAAAGTAGAGACGATGACCGACGAAACCCGTATTTTGACCCCCGAAGAACTGGAAACCAGATCCTTCACTGATGCCGCCAGCGCCGTTGCCCGGCTCCAGGAGCTTTACGCTCAGGCCACCGGCTTTCTGGTCCAGCATTTCCGCGAAGCCGTGACCAATGGCAAACCCGCCACCCGGATCCGCGCCTATTATCCCGAGATCCGCCTGACCGTCGCCAGCCATGACAAGATCGACTCGCGTCTGTCCTTTGGTCATGTCTCGAATCCCGGCACCTATTCCACCACCGTGACGCGGCCCGATCTGTTTCAAAACTACCTGACCCAGCAACTTGGCCTGCTGATCGAAAATCACCGCGTCCCGGTCCAGATCGGCGTGTCCGACACGCCGATCCCGATGCATTTCGCCGTCGCAGGCTCGCCCGAGCTTCTGGTGCCACAGGAAGGCTCGCTCGACTTCTCGCTGCGGGATGTGTTCGATGTGCCCGATCTGGCGACCACCAATGACGACATCGTCAATGGCACCCGCACCCACAACCCCGACGGCTCGCAGCCGCTGGCGCCCTTTACCGCCCAGCGCGTCGATTACAGCCTTGCCCGCCTGTCCCACTACACCGCGACCGATGCCAGCCACTTCCAGAACTATGTCCTGTTCACCAACTACCAGTTCTATGTCGACGAGTTCGAGACCATCGCCCGCGCCGCCCTTTCCGACAAGGCGCTTGGCTATACCGAGTTTGTCACCGGCGGCAACGCCTCGATCACAGCACCCGATGAAGCGATCCGCGCCCATGGCAAGATGCCCCAGATGCCAACCTATCACCTCAAGCGGACCGACGGCGACGGCATCACGCTGGTCAACATCGGCATCGGCCCCTCCAACGCCAAGACCGCCACCGACCATATCGCTGTGCTGCGCCCCCATGCCTGGCTGATGCTGGGCCACTGCGCCGGTCTGCGCAATTCCCAAAGCCTTGGCGACTTCTGCCTCGCCCACGCCTATCTGCGCGAAGATCACGTTCTGGATGCCGACCTGCCGGTCTGGGTGCCGATCCCCGCGCTGGCCGAGATCCAGATCGCCCTGCAACAAGCCGTGGCCGAGATCACCCAGCTGCAAGGTTACGACCTCAAGCGCATCATGCGCACCGGCACCGTCGCCACCATCGACAACCGCAACTGGGAGCTGCGCGACAAGTCCGGCCCGGTGCGCCGCCTGTCGCAGTCCCGCGCCATCGCGCTGGACATGGAAAGCGCCACCATCGCCGCCAACGGGTTTCGCTTTAGGGTGCCGTATGGCACGCTGCTTTGCGTGTCCGACAAACCGCTTCATGGCGAGCTGAAGCTGCCCGGCATGGCGACAGAGTTCTACAAGACCCAGGTGTCCCGGCACCTGCAAATCGGCGTCAGGGCGATGGAACATCTGCGCAAGATGCCCTTGGGCGAAATCCACAGCCGCAAGCTCCGCAGTTTCGAGGAAACCGCTTTCCTTTGAATCCGACGTGCTGAAAGCAGGATTTCCGGCCGAACAAGCGAAAAATACTTGCGTTGTTCAGGAAAAACCTGTGTAGCGGAAAACGCAGGCCGGAAATGGCCCCAACGAATTCCGCAAATCAGGCGGATGCGAACAAAGGGACACAAAGATGTCGAAACCAATGACCAAGACCCAGCTCCTTGCCGCCCTGGCCGATGCCATGGGGTCCGACAAGAAAACCGCTGGTGCCGCGCTCGATGCCATCGCCGCCGTCGTGACGCGTGAAGTGGCTTCCGGTGGTGCCGTAACTCTGCCGGGCCTCGGCAAGGTTGTCTGCCGCGCTCGCCCCGAGCGTCAGGTGCGCAATCCCGCCACCGGCGAGACTGTGACCAAAGGCGCTGACCGTCAGGTCAAGTTCACGATCGCCAAATCGCTGAAAGACAGCGTCAACGCCTGATCCGGCCTGACGTCGCGTTGCCAAAGGGTCGCCTCCGGGCGGCCCTTTTGCTTTCCACCGTTTCGACCCTTTCCGAAAGCCGCCCCGATGATGCAGCGCTTCGACGTCAGAGCCCTCGCCATGGGCCTCGCCTTTTCGCTGATGTGGTCCTCCGCCTTTGCCACGGCGCGGATCATCGTCGCCGATGCGCCGCCGCTCTGGGCGCTGACCTTCCGCTTTGCGCTGTCCGGTCTGATCGCCGTTCTGCTTGCCCGCGCGCTGGGGCAGGACTGGCGGCTGACCCGGCCCGTAGCCCGCTCGGTGATCATCTTCGGTCTCTGTCAGAATGCGCTCTATCTCGGCCTCAATTTCCTCGCCCTGCAATGGGTCGAGGCGTCGCTCGCCTCGATCATCGCCTCCGCCATGCCGCTGATCGTCGCGGCGCTTGGCTGGGCACTTGGCCGCGAGCGGGTCGGGCCCCTCGGCCAGACCGGCCTTGCCCTCGGCTTTGCCGGGGTGGCGCTGATCATGGGCAGCCGGGTGACCGGCGGGGCCGACCCTGTGGGCATCGCCTTTTGCGTCATCGGCGCCACGGCTCTGGCCGTGGCCACCCTGACCGTCCGTGCCGTGTCGGCGGGCGGCAACCTTCTGATGGTGGTCGGCTTGCAGATGTGGGTGGGCGCGCTGTCCCTCGCCGTCGTGGCCGGATTGACCGAGCCGCTGACGGCCCGCCTCACCTTGCCGCTGATCCTCGCCTTTCTCTATCAGCTTTTTGTCCCCGGCCTTGCCGCCACACTGCTCTGGTTCGCACTGGTCAGGCGGATCGGTGCCGTCCGCGCCTCGACCTTCCACTTCCTCAACCCGTTCTTCGGCGTGACCATTGCCGCCGTTCTGCTGGGCGAACACATCAGCCTGACCGACGTTGTCGGCGTCCTGATTGCCATGGCCGGCATCCTCGCTGTGCAAATGTCGCGATCGCCCCGGTAACGCGCTTCTCACGAAGGTGTTGGATGACAGGCCGGGGCCGCCCCGGCACCGTGGGGCCATGAGCTTCCTCTTGGCCTTCCTCGCCGGTCTGCTGACCCTGATCAACCCCTGCGTCCTGCCGGTGTTGCCTCTGGTGCTGGCGTCGGCCCTGCAGGCGCATCGCTGGGGTCCTCTCGCGCTGACGTCCGGCATGGCGCTCAGCTTTGTCACGTTGGGCATCGCCGTCGCGGCGGCGGGCCGCAGCCTTGGCCTCTCCGAAGACAGCGTCGCCCGTTCTGGCGCCGTGGCGATGATGGGCTTCGGTCTGATTCTGCTGGTGCCCCGCCTGAACGCGGGCTTTGCGCTTGCCACCTCCGGCTTTGCCGCCCGGGCCGACTACGGCATCGACCAGGTGGACCGCTCCGGCCTTGCCGGCCAGGCGCTGACCGGCGCGCTCCTAGGCGCGGTGTGGAGCCCTTGCGTCGGTCCCACCCTCGGCGGCGCGATTTCACTGGCCTCCCAAGGCACCGACCTGCCCTATGCCGCCGCCATCATGACCAGCTTTGCCGCCGGGGTGGCCGCCGTGACCTTGACCCTCGGCTATTCTGCCCGCGCCACCTTTCTGCGCCACCGGGCGCGCCTGCAACGGCTGGCGGATCTTGGCAAGCCGCTGATGGGCGGCGTCCTGATCGGCGTTGGCGCGATGATCTTCTTCCGCATCAACCAGATCATCGAAATCTGGCTTCTCGACGTGCTGCCGATCTGGCTGCAAGACTTTTCCGTTTCCATTTGAGGGGTATCCCATGAACCGCCGCAGCTTTCTGACCGTGACTACCGCCGCCGCCCTGGCTGTCCCTTTCGCAGCCCTGGCCGCGGCGGACTACACGCCCGAACTTCTTGCCTCCGAACTCGCCGCGGGCAAGACCGTGTTTCTGGATTTTTACGCGCCATGGTGTGGCACCTGCCTCGCCCAGCACCGTGTCATCGACGCGCTCAAGGCCGGGAACCCGGCCTATGACGCCACCATTTCCTTCATCATCGTCGATTGGGACACCTGGTATGACAGCGCGCTGGTCAAGGACATGGCCATCCCCCGCCGCTCGACCCTCGTCGTCCTCAAGGGCAACAAGGAACTTGGCCGCATCGTCGCCGGCACGGCCAAGGCAGAGATCAAGGCCCTGATGGATTTGGCCCTTCAGGCCGCCACGTCCTGAACGACCCCTGCCTGATCCAGCGCCCGGACCTTCGCGATCAAGGGCCGCCCAAGGCAACGCGCCACCCGGTCGCGGATCAGCGGATCGTCCGGTGTGGCGTCCTTGAACCAGTGCAGGGTTAAAAGCACAGCAAGTCCGCCGCGCTGAACTGCGCGCCCAGAAGCCATGGCCCCCTCTCCAACGCGAACCGCAACCGGTCATTGACCTCCGCCACGCCACGGATCGCAGCA
>JANMCI010000055.1:0-7142 GCA_031361245.1 Rhodobacterales bacterium | reverse complement strand
ATCTCCGCCAAATCCCGCCTCGGCGAGAAGCTCGCCTACATCCACCGGCACTGGGATGGCCTGCAAATCTTCCTGACCGATGGCCGCGTCGAGATGGACACCAACCCGGTCGAAAACACCATCCGACCCATAACTCTCAATCGCAAGAATGCTTTGTTCGCAGGGCATGATGAGGGCGGCCAGACTTGGGCCCGCATGGCCTCGCTCATCGAGACCTGCAAGCTGAACGCCGTCGACCCTTACGCCTACCTGCGAGCGACCCTGACCGCCATTGCCAACCGCCACCCGGCATCGCGTATCGACGATCTCATGCCTTGGGTCTTCCAAAAGCCGTCAAGCTGAAACCCGGACGGCCCTCAGACACCGCTTACCATTGTTCCGTAGCTCTCTTCATTGCACCAGTTTTTCCGGTGCCGGAAAGGCCGCCGCCCCACCGCTCATGATCGAGATTGCCCAAAGCGGCGCCTTTGGCGTCAGGCCCGCCGGCGCCTCATCCTTGTTCGTGGCAATGTCCACCGTGACCGGGACGACATGGGTTTCGAGAGTGGCGATCTGCGCGACAAGGGCCTTCAGCAATTCAGGGGAGACGCCAAAGTCTTGCTCTCCGGCGATCAGGCACGAGGGGCAGCGGGTGGCGCCCGCACGGCTGCGCCCGATGTCGCTCAGGCACCTCCATTGGAGAAGACAAGCAACCTATTGTTGGCAGGCATCTCGATCGTCTCGCGGAGACGGAGTCGAGAGGCTCCTCCGACGCGTTCAAGATCAGCAATATCACGAACACCCCAAGATGGGTTAAGTGCCTTTAGAGACTCATCGAAAGCTGCGTTCGAGGGGGCGCTGTGCACGCCGTCGCGCATGAATGGGCCGTACATAACAAGAAGCCCGCCAGCGCCGAGCAAACGGCCGGCGCCAGCAAATAATCCCAAACTTGCCGCCCACGGCGCGATATGGACCATGTTGAGCGACACGATGGCGTCAAACGGCGCCATTTTCTCGACACCCCATGATCCGGAGCACACATCTATGTCAAGTGGCGCGAGCACATTGTTCAACCCGGTAAATTTGATCCAACTGGCGGTGCTGGCGCGCGAGTCGGAATCCGGATCGCTCGGCTGCCAGGTGAGGCTGGGCATCGCTTCCGCAAAACACACGGCGTGCTCGCCAGTCCCGCAACCGATCTCCAGCACCACGCCGGGTGTCGGAAGAACACGTTTCAGGATCTCAAGGATCGGTGCCGAATTTCGTGCGGCCGAAGGCGAGAACAATCGCCGGTCGACACTCACGCTGCGCTGTTCGAGCGCAACAGGCATTAGGTTTTCATTCTTCTCAGGCATGGGTCTAAAATCCCTCTGAACGACAATTCCTTTTTATACCAGAAAATGATGGAACTTTATCCAAGAGATTTGCGCGCATGTCTCTTCGACCGACATTCCCCAAGTGGGCTGCCGTATGACTTCAAGGTTGCCTGATTTTGCCTGCTGATCCAGTTCGCTCTGAACAACGCCCATGCCCGTCCGCCGCATGCTCTCGACAGTCCCCTCGCCGTCCGATGTCGTGAGCACGATGCCCGCCCGCCACGCGAGCTTGCGCGCCGAAGAGGAATGGCTGCGTCCGCGGGCTGGAACTGGTCGGTGCATCCCGCCCGATGGGAGCGAAGTCTTAGGTTTCTCGCGTATCAGCGAAAGGGATTGGTTCTGAGGGCGGCAGCTTTTCCTGGCGGAACTCCCGTTCGATGCGCGGTCGGCCGAGGTGGATGCTTCTCCATCATCACTTTTGACCTTCAGCCAAACTCAACCGATGCTGCCCTCATTGGGTCCTTAAATTCTGTGCGAGGTCGTGCTGAGCTGCATCTCTTTGTCTCAAACCCTAGATTGAAAACTGGGGATTTTGAAATGGCTCCACTTCCTGCTATCATTATACGATGCCGCAGCAACCTATCAGGTTTGGGCCCTTTACCCTTGATCCAGACCGCCGCAAGCTAACCCGCGACGGCAAAGTCAAAGAGCTTGGCCAACGTGCGTGTGCCTTATTGCAATCCCTGGCGCAGGCGGAAGGAAAGCAGGTCAGCAAGGCCGAGCTGATGGAGGCCGTCTGGCCGGGGATGGCGGTTGAGGAAGGCAATCTGACCGTTCAGGTAGCCGGACTGCGTAAGCTGCTTGGCCCAGGTCCGCAGGGGCAGGACTGGATCGTCACAATTCCGCGCTTGGGTTACCGGCTGGTCTTGCCGCAGATCTTGCCGGTTGAGAAGCCAGAGGCTGGGCGCCCGACACTTGCCGTTTTGCCATTCGAAAACCTGAGCGGCGACGCAGATTCCGACTATTTCGCGGATGGAGTTGTGGCAGACATCATCACGGCGCTGGCGCGTTTTCGCAAACTGGCCGTTGTGTCTCGCAATTCTTCTTTTGTCTACAAGCGGCGCACCGTCGACGCGCGCGCCGCGGCAGAAACGCTTGGCGCGGAATACTTGCTGGAAGGCTCAGTCCGCCGATCTGGCGAGCGGCTACGCATCACTGCGCAACTGGTCGAGGGCTATAGCGGTGTCACGCTCTGGACCGATCGTTTTGATGGCAGTCTGGCCGACGTCTTCGACTTTCAGGACCGTATCACCGAAAGTGTGGCCACACTTGTCGCCCCCGCTATTGAGGTGACCGAGCTGGCTCTTTCCCGCCAGAAACGCCCGGAAAGCATCACAACCTACGATCTCCTTCTGCGTGCGAAGGCACTTATTGATGAGGAGTCCGAAGAAGGCAACGCGACTGCACATGCCCTCCTTGCCCAAGCGCTGGTTCATGAGCCCGACAACGCCTTGGTTCTGGCACAAATTGCCTGGGCTTTGGAACATCGCTGCGCGATGGGCTGGCCGGCGATAGGATCTGATGATGTGGAGCGCTGTGTTGAGTATGCTCGGCGCGGCATTCGCTATGCCGGAGGTGACGCATGGGTCATGGCGCAGTGCGCCTTGGCGTTGATCCAACCCGGCAGAGACTATAGTGGCGGCATGGACGTTATCGAACAGGCCGTTCGGCAGAATCCCAACGATCTTTACGTGCTGACAGTCGCTGGTGTCATGAACCTGCATTGCGGTGATCTTGACATGTCGATGCAATTCTATGATCGCGCTCTGCGGTTGGGCCGAACGGACCCTATCGCCCGTTTTGCCCTGACGGGGATCGCTCACCTGCACATCGTGCTCGGTAACTTCGCCGAAGCACTGGATTTTGCCAGCCGTTCTTTGGTGATCAACGACCGATACGACGCGACATACTGGATGCTGATCGCCGCCAATGCCCATTTCGGTCGCCTTGATCAGGCGCATGTTTGGCTCAAGGCGCTGCTCGAGATTGTCCCCGACGTCAGCATTTCTCGCATAGTGGCTGCTCAGCCGTCGCGGATTCCCAGCCGGTTCGGAGCCATCGCAGAAGGACTGCGGCGCGCCGGATTTCCTCAATAGTCGATGGCTGCCATTGGAAGAATTAGCAAATTTTAACCCTCACGACGGGACTTAAGGCAGGCAAGCGCCGCATGCTGACCCTCATGACGCAACTGGCGTCTGAACCGAACATGAGGAGAATCTCCATGTCGTCCAACACCTCAACGCCGCGTTCTGCGCAATTGGCGCCAGACCATGAGGCGCTGCTGCGCCTCGCAATCGAGGAATCTCGTAAGGCCCGGGAGACAGGCCAGCATCCCTTTGCGGCGATCTTGGTCGGTCCTGAAGGCAAAGTGCTAATGGTCCAGCACAATGCCTATATGCCAGATCACGACATGACCGGCCATGCCGAACGTGTGCTGATGACCCGTGCCTCTTCCAGCCTGCCGATGGAACTGTTGAAGGAATGCACCATTTACATCTCGGGCGAACCCTGCGCGATGTGCGCGGGGGCGATCTACTGGGCGGGGCTCAAGCGTGTGGTCTACGGGATGTCCGAACATCGGTTGAAAGAGATCACTGGCGATCATTCTGAAAACCCCACCCTCGATCTGCCGTGCCGCATCGTCTTTGCCGCGGGCCAGCGCCAAGTTGAGGTGATCGGTCCGATGCTGGAGGAAGAGGCTACGGCCGTGCACGAGGGCGCTTGGGCCAAAGGTTGAGCTCATCTAGCCGACACTCCCCAAGTGGTCTGCCGCTTGACTGCAAGATTGCTTGATACACGCATGCACCCTATCAAGGCGCGGGGCGATCGAGGGACTTTGCACCATAAATCAAGGGGGCGAGGCGGTGTGCGCCGACCCGAGGTCGGGCGAGGCCCTTGGTGCGGGTTGCGAAGGAGCGACGCGTCATTTGAGGTCGCGCACGGGGCGGTGGGTTGCACCCACCCTACGCTCGCTTGAGGCCACATACGGGAGGGTGGGTTGCGCCCAACCTATTCTTGCGGCTCGCGGTCAGGGATCATTTTCGGCCAGGAATCCAGAAACGCAGGGCATGTTGGCTTCGGGTTCCTCAAGATGGGAACAGTGGGATGAATTTTCAAACATCACGAATTTGGCGCCTGCAATCCCAGTGGCCAAAGTTTCAGAATTTGGCGCGGCAAGATAGTCGTAGCGACCGCAGGTCACCAATGTCGGAACGTTGATCCGTCCCAGGTCCGGCACGCGGGTCCAATAACGTAAATTGCCCAAAACGTTAAATTCCGTCGGGCCCGTCATGGGAACAACGGTCGGGCTGCGATCGGAGTTGGCGGCAGTGCGCAGGATGCAGTCTGGAAACGGGTCAATGCGGCACAGATATTTCTGGTAAAAATGCATCGTTGCCAGTTGGAACGCCGGATGCGAAAATGTTCCCGCAGCAATATGCGTAGCAATTGCAATACACCGGCGGGAGATAACTTCAAGCTTGAATGATATCTGACGCTTTCAATGCTGGCCCTTGCGCGGTGCGGGGATTATCCGGGACCGCAACAGAAATCCGGGCAGGTTGTAGCCGATCCGATGCAGAACAGCGGCGGTGCGCCGGCGCGAAACCTCTTCCAGCACGGCAAAACCGAAGGCATTGGCCAAACGATTGATCAGGTCGAACAGGAACCAGACCTGCAAGGCGTCGCGAATGGCAGCGTCGGTCAGGCCTTGCACCCGCGCCTCGGCCAGATCAGTGGATCTCAGCGGTTCGGCGCTGGTCTGGAGCCGCTCCATCAGCGTGAAGATCGCCTCGATCCGTGCGCCAAACCCTGCGGCCCGCCAGTTTTCCAATTGGGCGGGCGCCACGGTCCGCGCGAGGCCCAGGGTGGCGGTCTGGCTGTGAATGCCAAGACAATAGGGGCAGGCGTTCAGATGCGAGGCGAAAGCGGCGATGAGTTCCCGCTCGCCAGTGCTCCAGAACGACGGTCCGCGCATCGTGGCGCGCAGCAGTTTGATCCACTCGCGTCCAAAGAAATCCGGCCGATAGAGCGAGAGCTTGACCACATCGTCAGGGTCGGTTCGGGCGACAAGGCCCATGACCCGCAGCGCGAGTTTGATCAGGCGGGGATGGCCGGTTTCGAGGACGGGCAGGTCCACGTCAGCCCGCGTCTTTCAAGGCGGCGGTCCGTGACTGCCAATGCTGCACTGCAGCCCCAAGCGCAGTTGCGATGGTCAGTTCAAATACCGCATCCTGCGTCATTCCGGCGCGCAACAGGTCAGGAATTTCGCCGGGCAGGATCCGGTAGGACTGATGGCGCACTTTGGCCAGATACGCCGCTGCCTCCGGTGCGACGGGTTCGCTTGCAAAGGCAAGCCGTCTGGCGGCAAGGTCAGTGTCCCCCGGGCTGGTCAGAACCGCGCGGCAAAGCGCGTCGGCAAACGCGGGGGTCATGTCGGGTTTTTGGGTCTTATGGGTCAAGAGCCGCTCCATTTGTGTCCGGGGCCTTGTTTCTTCTGTCTAACCGACATTCCCCAAGTGGACGGCCGCTCGACCGCAGGGTGGCCTGATTTTGCCTGCCGCTCAAGTGTTTCGTGCCGCAGACGGCGCGCGGCATTCATCTGAACGGTCGGATGGGTCCGGAGCGGCTCGGGATCGCGCCTCAACCTTCCGTGTTGGACCAGTTTTTTAGCGCGGCGGACAAACCTGTCCTGCCGTTTTCGTTCGCTCTCGGGCGGGTTCAGCGTCATGCACATGACGGCGGCGCTCGAAGGCGGCGGATGGCAGCAAGGATGGCCCGCACCATCGCGCCGATCACCGCGACCTCGGCCAGTTGGAAGGTGATGGCGCGGGCATGACGCACGACGCGGGCACCGATCTTGATCAGCTTGAGTTGCAGGCCGGTCAGCGACCAGTCGGCCATGGCCTAGGACAGCTCGATGCAGCGCAGGAAGGTTGCCAGATTGTGGGCCATCGCGTGCAGTTGCAGCCGGACCTCGTTGTCGCGGAACCGCTTGCAGGACAGCCGCGTCCAGCGGAAGGCATACTTGCCCTCCTTGATGTGCTGCTCGGCGGTGCCACGTTGGTTGTAGAAGCCGATGACCCAGTCCGGGTCCATGGGCAGGTTGGTGACAATGAAGCCGACGGTCGGAAACAGCTCTCCCGGATGCCATTCGACCTTGGCGATGACGCGGCGGGGCTTGTCCCAGGATGCTGCCTGATACTCAAAATCCTCGAAGAACCGCTTTACCTTGGTCAACGAGGGTCGCCCGACCGGCCGGGTCAGCCTGTGCGCAATCATCTCGCGCAGCACGGCATTGGTGGGCAGCCGGATCGCGTGGAAATAGCCTGCCTCTTCGAGGCGTGCGTAGATCGCCGGGATGTCATAGGCCGCATCAACGCGTCGAACTCATGCATGGCGCGTGGGTGCTCGTCTTTCCTCGCCGACACCTTTCACTTGTTGTCCTTCTCCCGAGACTACATCGCGCAGCATTTGCATGATGTCCGAAGCACTTGCTTGATGTCGCTGAAATCACGGCGAGATCCCATCCTTCCCCTTCGAACTGCCCAGGAACCGTCAACTCCTTGTGCCCGGTCTTCGGCATTTTCCGGTCGACCTGTTGCCGCGTCATGGCACTTGATCCTGGGATGACTGGAACGCGGCGCTGAAGTCCCTCTCGCTCAACACCACATGCCTGACCCTGACACAGGAAGCCCGCGCCGCTGTTGTCACTGACGGCGTGCCGTTGACCAATTCTATGATCTAGGAGCTGTGATCCGCTCCAGTCAGTCCCTATCTCGCGTCAGG
>JANMCI010000050.1:0-2584 GCA_031361245.1 Rhodobacterales bacterium | reverse complement strand
TGGTAATCCCCCCATTTTTAACGGGGTGCATTCGTAGAACTTACGCGGCCATTTTCAGTTTCTGGGCGGGTGTGATGCCGCCTATACCCATGTTCGGGCGGTCGTTGTTGTAAGTCCAGAGCCATTGCGTGGCGTGATCTTGTGCCTCCTCGATGCTTTCGATGATGTATTGGTCGAGCCATTCATGCCTGACGGTTCGGTTGTAGCGCTCGATGTAGGCATTCTGCTGGGGCTGGCCGGGTTGGATGTGCTGGATGGCGATGCCCCGTTTCCCGGCCCAGATCAGCAGCTTACCGCTGATGTATTCCGGGCCGTTGTCGACCCTTATGGTGCCAGGTTTGCCGCGCCATTCGATGATCCGGTCGAGGCTTCGGATGACCCGTTCGGCCGGCAGCGAGAAGTCGACCTCGATACCCAGCCCTTCGCGGTTGAAATCATCCAGCACGTTCAGCAACCGGAACGCACGGCCATCACCCAGCCGGTCGGCCATGAAATCCCCTTTCGGCGTTTGAAGGCAAACGCCTATCGGGCAACGCATCGACCAGGTGATGTTCGGGGCCTCCGGCACAGCCAGCGCCTCAGGTTTGTCGCGCTTCAGCCGCTTGCGGGGTTTGATCCGCAGGTTCAGTTCCAGCTCGCAGTAGATCCGATAGACGCGCTTGTCGTCTAATCGGTCAAGTCAGTTTCCGGGTCTTCTTTGTCGCGGTGCAGCCAGTGCGTTGTCGTCTTCGAGGTCAGGAGTTCAAATCTGCCTCACAATGGCGCCATGCTTGAAAGTCTCTCGATGTGATTCACGCTGTCAGCGCTCGTCTTGGGGCGTGCAGCAAAGCGGGTCTCGAGATCACTTTGGCCAGACCCGGAACGGCCTGGCGTTCTTTGACCCCTGTTTAAGTGGCGAAGCTCCTGTTCTCGAACATCGTGTTGGTCTTCCACATCGTCAGAAGGGTGACCGCCAGCTTGCGTGCCAGTGCCACGCGGGCCTTCCAGCTTCCGGATCGGGCGCTCAGGCGCAAACCCCATTGTTTCAATGCAATTGTGGGCGACGCGCGATACAGGATCACTGTCGCTGCTTCGAACAAAAGCTTGCGGGTCAATCGATCTCCTGTCTTCGAGATGCGCCCGCCGATGTCGACTTCGCCCGACTGGTATCGCTTCGGGGTCAGCCCAAGGTATGCGCCGACGTCGCAGGCTGATCGAAACCGCGCAGGGTCGTCCACAGCCGTCACAAAGGCGATCGCCGTCAGACTGCCGACACCGGGGGCGCTTGAGACAATCCGGCAGGCCTCATCTTCCCGTGCGAAGCGGGAAAGTTGCCGATCAAACGCCCGGCGCTGATCCTTGAGGCCGGATAATACCGACAACAAGCTTTCGAACAGATCGCGCAAAACAATGTCGTCTGGCAATATACGGCGAACCGACGCCTCGAAGACCTGCCCCTTGCCAGCCGACAACGTCAAGCCGAAGGTCTTGGCCAAGCCCCTGATCTGATTGATCATGGTCGTGCACATCCGGACGATGCGCTCTCGTGCCGTGAGAACGGCTCGCATGCGATACCGGTCAAAGGACTTGATCGCCACCGGCTCATACCAGCCACTGTGAACCAGACGGGCGAGACCGAAAGCATCGTTGCGATCCGTTTTGTTGGCTTGCAGCTTCAAGGCCGCCGCCGCACGCCGGGCATGAATGCAGTCGACCACGATCCCGTGCTTCCGCAGAGCATGCCAAAGCCAAACAGCCTGGGGACCGGTCTCCATGCCCACCCGCACCAGTTCTGGTGCCTTCTCCCGGATGATAGCTGCAATTCTATCAGCCGAGCTGGGCACACTGCCTTCCCAAATCCGTTGGCCAGTATCGTCCACAACGCAAACGGCCGTTTCCTTCATAGACACGTCAAGTCCCACAAAATGCTTCATCTTCTCCTCCATGTTGATGAAAGCGCCAGCGTAGCATGAGGGCTCTCCCTCAGATTACGCCATGTGGTTCCAAGGCTGGCCTTTGACGTTGCGCAGGTGCAGGAAGCATAGCCCGAACCCCCAAGTCTTGCGGGCGTCGGTCAGCCCGACCAGAAGATCGGCAATCTCCTCGTTCTCGGCCTTCAGCTTCGGGCCATAGCGATAGCAGGTCTCGCTCACCCCAAAGGCACGGCAGGCAAGCGCAATGCTCGCTCCTCTTTGCGCCACCGCATTCTCGGCCATCTCGCGGCGTTGACCCACGGCAAATGCACGCATTTGCCTGCCGGGCAATGGACGGCCGAGCTACTTTTTTCCAAGAGCCTCCTTCAGCAGATCGGCCTGCATGCTCAGGTCCGCATACATCCGCTTCAGCCGTCGGTTCTCATCTTCCATGGCCTTCATTTGGCTGATCAAGGACGCATCCATCCCGCCATACTTCGCCCGCCACTTGTAGAACGAGGCATTGCTCATCCCATGCTCACGGCAAAGCTCGGCCACCGGAACACCACCTTCGGCCTGCCGCAGGATCGCGATGATCTGCGCCTCAGTGTATCTGCTTGTCTTCATTCAGAATCTCCTCGTTCATCTTGCCGAGAAAATTCTACTCATGCAGCCCCTTACTGTCGGGGGGG
>JANMCI010000037.1:0-20660 GCA_031361245.1 Rhodobacterales bacterium | reverse complement strand
GCTCATCGACGTGGTGATATGGGCCAGACGTTCCTCGAGCGCGGAGACGGTCTTGATCACGTCGAACCCTTGCCGCGCGCAGGAGGGGCAGGAGATGATCGTCACGCCGCGGTGGCGCAAGCCCAGCGACTTCAGGATCTCGAAGCCGACCTTCACCTCTTCCACCGGATCAGCGGACAAAGACACCCGGATCGTGTCGCCGATTCCCATCCACAGAAGATTGCCCAGCCCGATGGCCGATTTCACCGTGCCGCTGACCAGACCACCGGCCTCGGTGACGCCCAGATGGATCGGCGCATCGGTGACGCCGGCCAGTTGCTGATAGGCGGCGGCGGCCATGAAGACGTCCGACGCCTTCACCGAAATCTTGTAGTCGCGGAAGTCGTTGTCCTCCAGCAGGCGGATGTGGTCCATGCCGCTTTCCACCATCGCATCCGGGCAGGGTTCGCCGTATTTCTCTAGCAGGTGCTTCTCGAGGCTGCCCGCATTGACCCCGATGCGGATCGAGCAGCCGTGGTCCTTGGCTGCCTGAACAACGTCGCGCACCCGTTTGGCGTCGCCGATGTTGCCGGGGTTGATGCGCAGGCAGGCGGCCCCGGCCTGCGCCGCCTCGATGGCGCGTTTGTAGTGGAAATGGATGTCGGCCACGATCGGCACCGGGCTTTCGGCCACGATCTCGCGCAGCGCCCGGGTCGAGGCCTCGTCCGGGGTCGAGACCCGCACGATGTCGGCCCCGGCCACGGCGCAGCGCTGGATCTGCTCGAGCGTCGCCTTGACGTCCGAGGTGATGGTGTTGGTCATCGTCTGCACGGAAATCGGCGCATCCCCGCCCACCAGCACCTTGCCCACCCTGATCTGCCGGGACACACGCCGCTCGATATTGCGCCAGGGTCGGATCGGGTTGTGGGTCATGGTCGGCTTCCTTTGGGTTCCGCCCTTAAATAGGGCAGCCAGCGACGGACAGCAACTGCCCAGAACGGCGCGATGTCGTCAGATGTCGCTTTTGACGACATCGACTTTTATCCTTGTTATTCAGCTACTTACCGGTTTCCATTAACCTGAACTTAACCTCTTGTCGCAAGGAAAAAGCCGGTCAAAAGCCCGTGCGGGGCGCGAATTCGGGGTCAGGGGCAGCTGATCGGCGTTGCGCCGGAGGCATCGGCCACGCTGATCTCGGAGACAACGCCGATCTCGGCCTGGGCATAGGCCTGGGTCAGCGAGGCGGCATCCAGCGAGACATTCTTGACCACCTGAGCGCCGGGCGCTGCCGGACCGTAGGTTGCGCCGTTGACCGAAAAATAGACCGACCCGGAATTGCCCGAGCGCAGGACGGGGGCCTGTTGCAGGGCGGGCACCGCATAACGCTCGCCCGCGTCAAGGATCTTTTCAAACAGCACCGTGCCGTCCGCCGCCGATACCCGCACCCAGGCCGGGCAGACGGCCACAACCTCGACGCCGGGGGCGGTTGCGGCCACGACCTGCACCACGGCATCCTCGGTCACGGCAGCGGCCACGGCCTGTTCGATGAGGCTGGGATCGACGCCGGTTGACGGGGCGGCTGCGGTCACATTGGGGTTGATCGCGGCAATCGGGCCGTCGCGGGCGGTCAGAACGGGCACGCTGAGCGCTTCGGGGCGGTAGATGCGGTCAGCACCGGGTTCGACACTGGCCACCTGATCGGCGGGGGCTGCGGGGGCCGAGCGCACCACCGGCGCATCGCCATCGACATTGCCAAGGGGATCGATCTCGGCCACCACGGCGGGGGCTTCGTTCACGGGGGCAAGCTGGACGCGCTGCACCTCTTGCAACACCGACCAACCGCCATAGCCCAAGCCGCCGATCAGCGCGATCAGCACAGCCAGCGATCCTACGGCCCCCGGTTGCACTTGGGCGAACATGCCCTCGGCGCGCGGCACAAAGCTTGCATGGACAAAGGGATCGCGGTTTTCGGCCGCCAGTGCGCGGTTGCGCGCAGCCGCCATCGACGCGGTCGAGGCAGCGGCAGACATGCCATGGGCCACTTCAAAATTCGCCTCGCGGCAAAAGCGGGCAAAGGTTTCGTCCGGTTCCATGCCAAGATAGCGGGCATAGGACCGCACATAGCCGGCAATGAAACCTTGGGTTTCAAAGGCCGCCACATCGGCGTTTTCGATGGCAGCGATGTAGCTGGCCTTGATCTTGAGTTCACGCTGCACATCGAGAAGCGATTTGCCCATCGTGGCCCGCTCGCCCCGCATGAGATCGCCAAGACGCATGTCGTAGTCGTCAAAGCCTTTCGGCTTGCCCAACTCCGGCGTCGGTGTGCGGAACCTCCGCCCGATCATGCCCACTGCCCCATGCTTGTCCCGATCAAGTCTGGTCACCTACAGCGAGGCGACTCATTTGGGTTCGTATTCCGCAAACGCTAGCACAGGGCAAGCCCTTTTGCATATGCAGGAATGTTCACGCCGAAGCGACGGCGCGATTCAGCGCACAATGTTTCCAAAGCGCATCCATCGCGCGCACCAGATCGTCGATCTGGGCGGCGGTATGGACCGGCGAAGGCGTGAAACGCAGCCGCTCGGTGCCGCGCGGAACGGTGGGGAAATTGATCGGCTGGGCATAAATCCCGAAGTTTTCCAACAGCATGTCGGACAGCATCTTGCAATGGATGGGGTCGCCGACATGCACAGGCACTATATGTGAGCCGTGGTCCACGATCGGCAGGCCCAAACCCTTGAGCCGCATCTTCAGGATGCGGGCGTTCAGCTGCTGGCGGTCGCGCAGATCGTGCGCCCCTTTCAGCACCCGGACCGATTCGGCTGCCCCAGCGGCAACCGCGGGCGGCAACGAGGTGGTGAAAATGAAGCCGGGGGCATAGGACCGCACGGCATCGACCATCTTTGCAGATGCAGCAATATAGCCGCCAAAGACGCCGTAAGCCTTGGCGAGGGTGCCGTTGATGATGTCGATGCGGTGCATCTGGCCATCGCGTTCGGCCACCCCTGCCCCGCGCGGGCCGTACATGCCGACGGCGTGAACCTCGTCGATATAGGTCAGGGCACCAAACTCTTCCGCCAGATCGCAGATCGCCTTGACCTCACCAAAGTCGCCGTCCATCGAATAGATCGACTCAAAGGCGATGAGTTTGGGGGCCGCAGGGTCGTCGGCCGCGAGCAGGTCGCGCAGATGCGCCATGTCGTTGTGGCGGAAGATCCGCTTGGCCCCGCCGTTGCGCCGCACCCCCTCGATCATCGAGGCGTGGTTGAGCGCGTCTGAATAAATGATCAGGCCGGGGAAAAGCCGGGGCAGCGTGGACAGGGTGGCGTCATTGGCGACATAGGCCGAGGTAAAGACCAGCGCCGCCTCCTTGCCATGCAGATCGGACAGCTCTGCCTCAAGCCGCTTGTGCCAGACCGTGGTGCCCGAGATGTTGCGCGTGCCGCCCGAGCCTGCGCCCGAGGTTTCCAGCGCCGCCTGCATCGCCGCCAGAACCGCCGGATGCTGGCCCATGCCAAGATAGTCATTGCCGCACCAGATGACGATCTCGCGGGACGAACCGTCGGGATGATGCCATGTCGCCTTGGGAAACTGGCCGCTTTGCCGCTCCACATCGATGAAGTGGCGATAGCGGCCCTCGTCGTGCAGACGCTGCAACGCAAGGTCCAGGGCGGTTTCATACGTCATAGCTTGTCTCCAGAAGGCAAGACTACCATAGGAGCCCGCCAAACACCCGCCTTGACCTGCATCAAACCACGGGAAAGTGAAACTGGGCATTTTGCCGCGACTGCGACAAGGGACCTAGGTCTGACCATATCGCCGGGTCGGCGGCGGGCTTCAAGTGGCCGGACCCACTTCCAGCACGACCACGCAGGCCAGCGCCGCCTTGCGGGCCGCGTCACAGGCCTTCAGGGCGGCCTCGGCGGCGGCCTCAGCGCTTGGCAGATCGCCGATGGCGATGGCCGAGGGCACCAGTCCGCCATCGCGGACAAAGCCTTCTTCCGGGGCCACGGCGATGGCGCTGAAGCCGCCGGAGGTCACAAAAAGCTGCAGGGCCTGCTTGTTGGTCTGCACAAGGCGCAGCATCTTCAATTCCTCGTCGGTCAGGAAGGGATGGACGTGCAGGGTGATCTTCTGCCCCTTGAGGGTGGCGACCTCGGTCGGGATGTCGCCCGCCACGGCACTTCCCGCCAGAACCGCCGTCAGGACCAGACCCGGAATGATACGCATCGATTACTCCATTCGATTTTCGGCGCTTCTAGCGCAAGGCGGCGGCTCTGGACAGTGCCCATCCGCCTGCTAGGCTCAGCCCTGCCGATCACATGCAGGAGAGCGTCATGCCCACATCCAACGACCTGACCGCCGTGCTGGCGAAGGTTGATGCCTCGATCCCCGCGGCGCTGGACCGTCTGGTGGAGCTGTTGCGGATCCCGTCGATCTCGACCGACCCGGCCTTCAAGGCCGAGTGCGCACGGGCGGCTGACTGGCTGGTGGCCGACCTGCAGGCGCTGGGCTTTGACGCCTCGGTGCGCCCGACACAAGGCCATCCGATGGTGGTGGCGCATGGCGGGACGGGGGGGACGCATCTCTTGTTTTACGGCCATTATGACGTCCAGCCGGTTGACCCCTTGTCGCTGTGGCATCACGACCCGTTCGACCCGGTGATCGAGGACACGCCCAAGGGCCGCGTCCTGCGGGCCCGTGGCGCGTCCGACGACAAGGGCCAGCTGATGACGTTCCTTGAGGCGTGCCGCGCGTGGAAGGCGGTTCACGGCACCCTGCCCTGCAAGCTGACGATCTTTCTGGAGGGCGAAGAGGAATCGGGCTCGCCTTCGCTGATCCCGTTCCTCAAGGCCAACCGCGACGAGCTGACCGCCGAGGTGGCGCTGATCTGCGACACCGGACTGTTCGAATCCAGAACCCCGGCCATCACCATGATGCTGCGCGGGCTGCTGGGCGAAGAGATGACGATCCGCGCCGCCAGCCGTGATCTGCATTCGGGCATGTATGGCGGGCTGGCCCAGAACCCGATCCACGTCCTGACCCGCATCCTTGCCAACCTGCACGACGCCGAAGGCCGGGTGCAGGTGCCGGGGTTCTATGACGGGGTGGCAGAGCTGCCCGAAGCGATCCGCGCCCAATGGCAGAACCTTGCCTTTGATCACGAGCGGATGCTGGGCGATGTCGGCCTGTCGGTGCCAGCGGGCGAGCAGGACCGCACGCCGCTGGAAAAGCTGTGGTCGCGGCCCACGGCCGAGGTCAACGGCATCTGGGGCGGCTATACCGGCGACGGCTTCAAGACCGTGCTGCCCGGTGAAGCCCATGCCAAGGTCTCTTTCCGTCTGGTCAGCCAGCAGGACCCCAACATTCTGCGCGCCGCCTTCCGCGCCTGGGTGCAGGCCCAGCTGCCCGCCGATTGCAGCGTCGAGTGGAAGGGCCACGGCAATTCGCCTGCGTCAACCATGCAGATCACCCATCCCGCGTTCGAAGCGTCCCGCGCGGCCATGACCGACGAATGGGGACTGCCTGCGGCCTATGTCGGGGCGGGTGGCTCGATTCCGGTTGCGGGCTATTTCAAGACCTATCTCGACATGGACGCGATCCTGCTGGGCTTTGCCAAGGACGACGATCAGATCCATTCCCCGAACGAGAAATACGATCTGGACAGCTTTCACAAAGGCATCCGGTCGTGGGTGCGGATTCTGGCCAAGCTGCAATGAAAGCCCGGCTGCAATGATCATCCGCGACGCCAGCACGGCAGACGAGGCGGCGTGGCTTGACCTGTGGCAAGGGTTTCTGGACTATTACGACACCACCCTTGCACCCGGTGTCACGGCGTTCACCTGGACCCGGCTGATGGATCCGGCCTGCACCATGAAGATGCGACTGGCGGTCGCAGGCGACAGGCTTGTGGGCTTTGCCATCCACCAGCATCACCCCTCGAGCTGGGTGCTGGGCGATGACTGTTATCTCGAAGATCTGTTCGTATCGCCCGCCGCCCGCGGTCAGGGCGCCGGACGCGCGCTGATCGAGGATCTGATGGCGCTGGCCCGTGCCCGAGGCTGGCACAGGTTATATTGGAACACCGACGCCGGGAACGCGACGGCCCGCAAGCTTTACGACACATTCACAAGGTCAGACGGCCATATCCGTTACCGGCTGACCTTGTGAAGCAGGGGCCCAAATGGGCCCCTGCACGTCCGTTGCGATCAGTTGGTGAAAGCCAGCGACTGCGCCCACTTCTCGGCGCCCATGTCATCCCAGGAAACGATGACCTTCTGGCCCTCGTTCAGGGTGTTGACGTCATAGCCGAAGGGCAGTTGGAATTCCACGCCATCCGAAAGGGTGACGGTGCGGTCTACCTCGTCGATGTCCGTGATAAAGCCGACGTCCTGGTTTTCCCCCATTCCCGGCGACGCAAACGTTGCCGTGCCAACGCCCATCGCGCCGACGATCATGAAAGCGGAAATAATGTTCTTGACCATGGTAAGTCTCCAATCCTTGGCCCCCGTCCCGAGGGCTCGTCCAGCACGTGCATCCTGACCTGTCGTGTCGGCAACTCCTGCCCGACGGGCCATTGCAGAGTGCTGGTGTGCAATGTGGGTCAACGCAGCCGGCTTTACACCCCTGCGCCAACACATGAAAAAACCCTCGGCCAAATCTGGCCAGTTGGCCTGAGTCCCAAGCGCCAAGTTCCGCCGATCCGGGCGGATCGCGGCATTGTGAAAAACGAACCCGGACTGCCCGCCCCCAAGGGCTCAGCCCTGCCCCGACGTCGCGGCCTGCCGCGCCAGTTTGGCCGCCAGCAGGACCCAGGGTGCCGCGTGCAAAAGCAGATCGAAGATGTCGATCGGCCGGACCAGATCGCCCGCCGCCAGCATCTTGAGCTTTTCCCAGATATGCGGCTCGGGCAGGAACGGTGCCAGACCCAGGGTCAGGGCAGCAAGAACCAACAGGTTCAGCGGAATCTGGTCAAGATAGCTCACACGGCCTCCGGCGGTTTTGCCGTGGCGTAGCGCATATTCCAATTTTTGTATATGTGGTGAAATGGCGCGGTGGACGGGGCTCGAACCCGCGACCCCCGGCGTGACAGGCCGGTACTCTAACCAACTGAGCTACCACCGCGCGATATGTCACTTGCCTTGGAAGGCATACGCTCGGGGCGGGCGGGGACAGCTGGCGCGGTGGACGGGGCTCGAACCCGCGACCCCCGGCGTGACAGGCCGGTACTCTAACCAACTGAGCTACCACCGCCAAGCTGCCCGGGCCCGCCCGAACGTGAGGGGGTATTACGGAAGCGGCGCCGCGCCGTCAAGGACCGCAGGGCAAAATTCTGGACCCAAGGCATGGGCATGGCCGGAGGGGGGAATCGCCTTGCCCGGGCCTGCCCCGCACCTCAGACCAGTGTGAAATCGTCGCGGCCGACATCCGCCGCATGCCAGCCGTCCACGACCAGCGTGCCCCTGAGGCCGAAATCCAGTTCGACCCCGGTCGCCGTCTCGGTCATTACCATGTTATGATACATCCGCGAGGTCACGTCGATCCGGTCGTCCGACCGCAGGCCCAGATCATGGAAATCCAGGATATGGTCCGTGCCAACGCGCAGAAAGACGAAGTGATCCGCCCCGGCCCCGCCGATCAGAACATCATTGCCCTTGAATCCGTCCAGGATGTCCGCACCGCCGCCGCCGCGGATCGTGTCATTGCCACCGCCCGACATCAGAAGGTCGCCAACGGACGAGCCGATCAGCAGGTCTCTGCCCGCCATCAACTGAAAGAGCGCCGCTTCGAGACCGGCCGTAAAGAAGGTCGAGATCAAAGGCACGGCCGCGACCGAGAAACGATCCCCCGTGATCAGACTGCCGCCACCGCTCTGGAATATCTCGAAATTGGTGAAGGTGCCGCCGGTGACATTGCCGGACAGGTCATAGGTCAGCCCGATGCCCTCGACCGTCATGCCAGCGCCGAGGGTATCGGTCATCGTGATCGAGTTGGGGGTCTGGCTGGTCACCGTCAGCGAAGCCTCATCAATGAAATCGCCGGGCAGGCCGTAAAGCCCAAGCCCGTCATCGTAGACGAAACGTGCCATCATTTCCTCCGGTGTTCGGTGGCTGTCTGGAAAATTCACCCGTCAGCGTCGAGCCGTCCATGACTCAGATCAAGCAAAACCCGGGGTCCGCGCCAATTTGTCCCGTCAGCGGTCGGGCGCGGGAATGACCTCGGCATCGTCCCCGAGCGGCAGCTGGAACCGGCCGTGGCGCCAGTCGCCGGCGCGCCACGCCTCTTTCGCGGCCTCGATGCGCTCTTTGGAGGAGGCGACGAAGTTCCACCAGATGTGGCGCGGCCCGTCCATCGTGGCCCCGCCCAGCAGCATCACCCGCGCCCCCTGCCCGCCCGCCCGGACCGAAATCCGGTCGCCGGGGCGAAAGACCAGCATCTGCCCCACCGTGAAGTCCTGCCCCGCGACCGTCACGGCACCGGTCAGCACATAGACGCCGCGGTCCTCGTGATCATCGGGCAGCGGCAGGACCGCGCCGGGGGCCAGCGTCGCATCGGCATAAAGCGTCTCGCTGGGCGTTGGCACCGACGCCCGCTCCCCCCAGCCATGCCCAAGGATCAGCCGCACCTGCTTGCCCTCGCCCTCCAGCACCGGCAGGGCGTCCGCCGGCGCATTGACAAAGCCGGCGGGCCGGTCCTCCTGATCCTTTGGCAGGGCCAGCCAGGTTTGCAGGCCGAACAGGCTTTGCGGCTGCGGCGACCCGTCCATCCGTTCGGAATGGGTGATGCCGTGGCCTGCGACCATCAGATTGACCTCGCCCGGCGCGATCCAGGCATCGGTGCCAAGGCTGTCGCGATGATGGATGCGGCCCTGCATCAGATAGGTCACCGTCGCGAGCCCGATATGGGGATGCGGGCGCACGTCGACGCCCTTTCCGGTCAGGAACTCGGCCGGTCCCATCTGGTCGAAGAAGATGAAGGGCCCGACCATCTGCCGCCGGGCCGAGGGCAAGGCGCGCCGCACCTCGAACCCGCCCAGATCGCGGGCGCGGGCCACGATGACCGCTTCAATCGCATCCACCTCGTCCCCCATCGGGATCGCGTGGTCAAGCACGGGGTTCCAGCTCATGTCATCCTCCCTGATACGGGATCAATATAGACTGCGTCGGTCAGGACCCAAGGACATCCCCGCACAGACCCTGTGCGCCCGCCGAACGGCCCGGCGCAGCTTGAGCGGCCGGGCCATCCGGCATGTCGATTTCGCCGATGGGTTTGTCACCCTTGAGATGCGGGCCGGGCTGCAGGATTTGGGCAGGCGAGGGACAGACGCAAGACAACCCGGAAATTCTGACAACGCCACGAATCACGGACAGCACGGCCCGTCCTCTGCCTGAAGGGCCGATGATTGCCCGTCGCGCACCGGATGCCCGCCACGACCCTTTCTGCCAGGAAAAGCCAGGCAACACGCCCTCTGCCGGGCTATCGCCAGAACCTGTCTGGTGCGCATTCCCTCGTCAGAACCATCCGGTTGACCGGCCACGGGCAAGCCACACGCAAAAAGAGCGTGACGCGCTCTCTTTTCGATGAACGTGACCCTGCAGGTCGGCTCTCATCTAGGCCGGGTCGGCCAAAGCGGTTGATTGATAAGAGGCCGAATACATTTGCGAAACCCAAATGCGTCATCCGGAAAAACCCTGCAATGGCGGGGTGGGGGCAATGGCTTGGGCCGGTTTCATTGCAGGGATCAGCCACCGGCACACCGACCCTGCATGGCGCTGGATTACAATCATAACGGGCATTTTGGGTTCACGGATTCTTGTCATTTTCAAAGGGAATCCCCTCATGCCTATTGGCGAAGGGAATCTGGATCCAAAGCCCGTAGCTTTTGGAGGCACTCAGATTACCACAACCCCGTTGAGAAACGGCGAAGAGAATGTTATACATAACCTTGGGGGGCGGATTCCAGCCTATTTGGTAATAGAGTGCTTTGCTGCGATTCCAGCGGCCTAGAATTGTATGGCGCGAAAGCAATCCAAGGCTAAAGGCTAAACTCAAATCTATACCTCCGAAGTTTTGGCAATCGATTCAATTGGCGGTGATGATATGTTCAACGCACTGGTCGGCTTTGGCTTGAAGACACGTTTCATGGTAATTTTCGCCGCAATTGTGTTGCTGGTCGTCGGGGCGATGCAAGTCAGCAAGTTATCCTTCGATCTCCTTCCCGAGTTTTCGCCACCAGAGGTCGAAGTGCAGACCGAAGCGCTGGGGCTGGCGGCTGCCGAGGTCGAGGCGCTGATCACGGTTCAGCTTGAAGAAATCCTGGGCGGTGTGCCGTGGCTTCAATCCATGGATTCCAAATCCATTGACGGACTTTCGTCCATCGTCATGCGCTTTGAGCCCGGCACCAACATCATGGACGCCCGTCAACTGGTCCAGGAAAGATTGCTGCGCAGTTCCGTTCTTCCGAAAGTCGCCAAGCGTCCGTTGATGCTGCAGCCGGTGTCGTCAATGAACCGGGTCCTGAACGTCGGATTGTCGTCGCAGACCCTGTCGCTGATCGACATGTCGGTCCTGGCGCGCTGGAACATCAAACCGAAGCTGATGGGGCTGCCCGGTGTCGCCAACGTCGCGATCTGGGGGCAGCGTGAACGTCAACTGCAGGTTCAGGTTGACCCCGAGCAGCTTGCCGCTAAGAACGTCCGGCTCATCGACGTGATCAAGGCGACCGGCAATGCGCTTTATTCAACACCGCTGACCTATCTGCAGGCCTCTACGCCCGGCACCGGCGGGTTCATCGACACGCCAAATCAGCGACTGGACATCCGGCATGTCCTGCCGGTTTCGACCCCGGATCAGCTGTCCCAGGTTTCCTTCACGGCGCAGGACGGAACAATCCTGCGGCTGAACGAGGTTGCCAAGGTCGTCGAGGGCCATCAGGTTCTGATCGGCGACGGCCTGGTGAACGGGCAGCCGGGGCTGACGCTGGTCGTCGAGAAATTTCCCTGGGCCAACACGCTTGACGTGACGCGCGAGGTCGAGGCAACCTTGAAAACCCTCGCCCCGGGGCTGTCGGGGGTCGAAATCTCCACCCAGACGTTCCGGCCGGCCAGCTTTATCGAAGCGTCGGTCGATAACATCGTGCTGGCGCTGGTGATCGGAGGGGTATTGGCGACTGCCGTCGTTGCTTTGGGTCTGTTCCAGTGGCGCCCGGTGCTGGTGTTCGTTCTGGTGATGGGTCTGTCGCTGGCGACGGCGGTGCTGTTGCTGGACGCCCTTGGACAGAGGCTTAACGCGCTGATGCTGGCGGGGCTGGTCGCGGCATTGACCCTTGTGATGCAGGACGCTTTCAATGACGTCCACAGGATCAGGACGCGGCTGCGCGAGAACGCGGATGCCGGCACGCCGCAACCTGTGGCTTCGGCGATCCTGCAGGCGGTCAGCGAGGCGAAAGGCTCGATGCTGAGCGGCACGATCATCTGCGTGCTGGTGATCCTTCCGGTCCTGACGCTCGGCGGGCTGTTCGGAACCTTCAGCCAGACGGCAATTCTGGCCTTTATGGTGATGATCGGCGCGTCGATTCTGGTGGCGCTGATTGCGACGCCAGCCTTGAGTCTGGTCATATTGACCGGTGAGCGCGGCTACGGGAGCACCGCCACGCTGTTCTCGACGCTGCGCGAGCGGTACAGCTCGTTCCTGTCCGAGCAGCTGGCTGCCCCGGCAGCGGCGGTGGCGCTGACGGCGGCGCTTGTGGGCATCGGTATCGCGGGGGTCGTATTCCTTGGCTATTCGCTGTTTCCGACCTTTCAGGAGCGGGACTTCGTGATGCGGTGGCAAACGCCGCCCGGCATATCTCATGCGGAGATGAGCCGGATGATGGGCGATGCCGGACAGACGATCAAGGCGATCCCCGGCGTCCGCGACGTCGGCGCCCAGATGGGCCGGGCCATCGAGTCGGACCGGGTCGCAGGCATCAACTCTTCCGAGCTTTGGGTGAGCCTCGATCCTGCCGCAGATTACGACACCACGGTTGCAGCCATCAAGCAGGCCGCTCAGGACTTTCCGGGATTGCGGCCCGAGGCAATGGCCTTCAGCACGGTCATGACCGACCGTGCCCGCGCCGATCAGGATGGTGCGATCAAGCTGCGGAACTTTGGCCCGGACCCGGAGGTTCTGGGCAACCTTGCCGCCGAGATCGAGAAGGCGGTCTCCGGCATCGAGGGGGTCGTCATTCAGCCGCGCATCCCGGCGGTCACCAACCCGGTGCTCGAGATCGAGGTCAACCTTGACGCCGCCGAAGAGCACGGGCTGAGCCCTGGCGAGATTCGCCGCTCGGCGACCACGCTGTTCGCGTCGCTCGAAGTGGGCACGCTTTATGAAGACCAGAAGGTGTTCGAGGTGGTCGTCTGGGGCGTTCCGCAAATTCGCGATGACGTTGCCGACGTCGGAGGATTGCTGATCGACACGCCCAACGGCGGGCACGTGCGACTGTCCGAAGTGGCCAGCGTGCATATGGTCGACAATCCGACCGTGCTCGAGCGTCACAATTCCACGCATGCGATCGATCTGGACATCAGCATTGCGGGCCGCAACAGAGAAGCGGCCATGGGAGAGATCAAGGCGATCCTAGCCGGAATCACCTATCCGCTCGAGTACCATTCGGAGTTCCGGTTCGTGCCAACCGAGTTGCAGGCCGACGGTGGCAGGCTTCTGGCCTACGCGCTTGCCGCGATCGGTGCCATCTTCCTGGTGTTGCAGGCGGCGTCCGGCAGCTGGCGGATCGGCGCGATCGCGTTCGTGGTCTTGCCGACAGCTATGGTCGGCGGTTTGCTGGCCAGCCTGCTGAGCGGCGGCACGATCTTGTTTGGATCGCTCATTGGCTTTGTTGCGGTTTTCGGCTTTGCGGCGCGCGAAACGATGATGTTTGTCTGGCGTTGCCGCAGCGATGCGCAGTCCGGTGCTGCGACGGCGGACGTCGTCCGCAGCGTCGCGACCGAACGCTTTGAGCCGATCCTGCTGACATCGCTGGTCATCGGCGCGTTTGTCCTGCCGCTGGCCGTCCTTGGCGGGCGTCCGGGTCTCGAGATCCTGCACCCGATGTCGGTCACGATTCTGGGCGGTCTAGTCACAGCGGCTTTGGCCAGCCTGGTCCTGCTTCCGGTCTGTTGCCGGGCGCTTCGCATCGGTTTGGGTGCACCAGTGAGTCGGGAGGCAAGCTATGCGAATTCCTGAAGTCTTTGCGTCAACGGCCGTCGTGCTGTTGCTGGCCGGTGCCACGTACCCTGTGTGGGGCGAGAGTGAAATGCAGGGCGCCTCGCGGGTTGATCCGATCGAAGGGAGCGATCTGCACCATGTGATCCTGAGTGACCATGCGGCGACGCGACTTGGCATCCTGACCGATGTTGTCACCGGCCGGGAGATCACGCAGAGCTACAGAATCCTGGGGGCGACAGTGGCCGCTCCGTATCCTGATGCCCTGATGCCGCTCCTCGAAGTGGAAGGCCCCATGCCCGCGACCGTCATCCACGTGGTGCGGACGACAGAGGCGTCGTCCTTGGCGGTGGGCCAGGTCGCATCAGTTCGTCTGACCGGCAGGTCTGGCGAGAGCGGAAATCTGACGGCCCGTCTCATCGCGATCATCGCGTCCGACATCCCCGATGAACCCGCCGATCTGTACTTCGCGGTCGATCCCGGCGTGCCGGGGCTGGAGCCGCAACAACAGGTGCTGGTCGAGTTCACCACGACGCAACCCCAGCGCAAGGCCATCCAGACCGCCGCATTGCTGTACGACGCGGCCGGTGGAGCATGGGTCTTCATCTGCCCCGAACCCCTGGTCTACATGCGCCAGCAGGTGAATGTGGATTTCGTCCAGCGGGACTGGGCAATTCTGGCAGAAGGCCCGCCGGAAGGAACCCTGGTGGTGACCGGCGGTGCAATGCTGCTGCTGGGTACGGAATTTGGTATGGGTCATTAAGGCAGATGCGGGGGACTGGACATGTTTCGCTGGATCATAGGTGGAAGTCTGAGCCTTCGGTACCTTTTGGCCTTTGGCGCGGCGGTTCTGGTCATCTTCGGGGCGGACAGTGTCCGCCACATGAAGATGGACGTGTTCCCGGAGTTCGCCCCGCCGATCGTCGAGATCCAGACCGAGGCGCCGGGACTTTCGACCGAGGAGGTCGAGGCCCTGGTCACCATACCGCTTGAGCAGTCGTTCAACGGGCTTTCGGGACTGAAGACGCTGCGCTCCAAGACCGTGCCGGGCCTGTCGTCGATCCTGATGATCTTCGAGCGCGGGACCGACCTGTTGGGCGCGCGCCAAATGGTTCAGGAAAGGCTGTCGCAAGCCCAGCCCCTGCTTCCCAATGTGGCGCCACCACCGGTCATCCTGCAGCCGCTGTCGGCGACCAGCCGGGTGATGAAGATCGGAATCCTCTCTGACGAGATGTCGCTGGTCGAATTGTCGGAAATCTATCGCTGGAAAATCCGGCCGCGCCTGATGGGCATACCGGGCGTGGCCAATATTGCCGCGTGGGGGCCGCGCAAGCTGCAGCTGCAGGTTCAGGCAGACCCGAAAAGGCTGCAGGAGCTGGGCGTGACGCTGACCCAGCTTGTGGAAAGCACCTCTGACGCGATGTCTGTCGGCCTGCTGGCCTACAAGGTGGGTGCCAAGACCGGCACCGGTGGCATCATGGACACCGGCGACAGCCGGGTTCAGCTCCGCCACATCCTGCCCGTCGTCACCGCCGAGGAGCTTTCGAAAGTATCGCTTCTGTCAAAGGACGGCACCGTGTTCAAGCTGGGTGAGGTCGCCAACGTGGTGTCCGGGCATCCGCCGTTGATCGGGGATGGCATTGTCAACGATGAACCGGGCCTGCTGCTCGTCGTCGAAAAGTTCCCTTGGGCAAACACGCTGGAGGTCACCAACAGCGTCGAGGCCGCCTTCGAGGCGATGAAGCCGGGTCTCTCGGGGATCGAGGTCGACACCACGATATTCCGACCGGCGAGTTTTATCGAGATCTCGATCGAGAACCTGTCGCGCGCCATGATGCTGGGGAGCGTCATGGTGATGCTGGTGCTGATCGCCTTCCTTTATGAGTGGCGGGCCGCGCTGATCAGCGTGGTTGCCATCCCCATGTCGCTGACAGCGGCTGTGCTTGTGATGAACTATTTCGGCGCGACCTTGAACACGATGATCCTGGCCGGGTTCGTGATCGCGCTGGGAGAGGTCGTCGATGATGCAATCATCGATATCGAGAACATCATGAGGCGACTGCGCGAAAACCGCGCCATGGGCAGTCCGCGCAGCGACCGGAGGGTCATTCTGGACGCATCGCTCGAGATCCGCGGGGCCGTGGTTTTCGCCACGCTGATCATCGTGGTTGCGGTCTCGCCGGTCTTCTTCCTGAGCGGGCTTTCCGGCGCGTTCTTCCAGCCGCTTGCCATGGCCTATGTGCTGGCTCTGATCGCGTCGATGGTCGTCGCACTTACCGTCACCCCGGCTCTCAGCCTCATACTGATGGGCAATGTGCCGGTGGAGCGGCGCGAATCTCCCATGGTTCTGTGGCTTCAGCGCAAGTATGGCGCACTCCTTTCAAAGCTGCTCATGACCCCGCGCATCGCCTTCAGGGCGGCCGCAGTGGTGGCCGTTGTCGGTCTGGCCGTGCTTCCCACTCTCGGCCATTCGCTGCTCCCGAGTTTCAAGGAGCGGGACTTTTTGATGCACTGGGTCACCAAGCCGGGAACCTCCTATCCGGAAATGAGCCGCATCACGATTGCCGCCAGCAAGGAACTGCGTGCAATTCCCGGTGTGCGCAATTTCGGGGCGCATGTCGGTCGCGCGGTCCAGTCAGACGAGGTCGTCGGGATAAATTTCACCGAGAATTGGGTCAGCGTCGATCCGGCTGCCGATTACGACAGCACGCTCGCCGCGATCCAGGAGGTGGTCGACGGCTATCCGGGGTTGTACCGGGACGTCCTGACCTATCTCAAGGAACGGATCCGCGAGGTTCTTACCGGTTCAAGCGAGGCCATCGTGATCCGCATCTACGGCCCGGAGCTCAAGACGCTTCGCGAAAAGGCTGCCGAGCTTCAAGGGGCGCTGCGCGGGATCGATGGGGTGGTCGACCTGCATACCGAGTTGCAGGAAGAAATCCCCCACATCGCGATCGAAGTGGATCTGGAGGCGGCCGCGCGCTATGCAATCACCCCCGGCGAGGTTCGCCGCGCTCAGGCGACGCTGGTGGCGGGGCTGGAAGTCAGTGACATATATCTGCCGGCGCAACTTTACGACATCGTGGTGCGGGGAACGCCGGAGGCGCGCAGCAGCCTGAGCAGCATCAAGGAGATGCTGATCGACATTCCGGCAGGCGGCCAGGTAAGGTTGGACCAGATCGCAGATGTAAGCATCAAGCCGACGCCGAATTTCATCAGACGGGAGAACAATTCCCGGCGCATCGACGTCAGCGCGAATGTCAGCGGCCGGGATCTGGGTTCGGTCGTCGCGGATATCGAGAAGCGGCTTGCGGACGTTCAGTTCCCGCTGGAATACCACGCCGAGGTCCTTGGTGAGTACGCCGAGCGCGCTGCGGCACAAAACCGGCTGTTGGCCAGTGCGCTGGTTGCGGCGCTAGCCATATTCCTTCTGCTTCAGATGTCTGTGGGCAACTGGCGGCTCGCCGCGATGGCGTTTCTGGCACTGCCGTCGGCGCTGGTCGGTGGCGTGATCGCGACCTATATCGGCGGCGGCGTGATCTCGCTGGGGACCCTTGTCGGGTTTCTGACGGTGCTGGGCATCGCCTCGCGCAACGGGATCTTGCTGATCCAACACTGCCGTCATCTTGAAAGTCAGGAGGGCGGCGTGTTCGGCCCGGCCCTGATCGTGCAGGCGGCTCGCGAGCGTCTGCGTCCGATCCTGATGACAGCTCTGGTGACCTCGCTCGCCATCGCGCCGCTGGTCGTTCTGGGCAATATCCCGGGCCACGAAATCGAACATCCGATGGCGGTGGTGATTATTGGGGGGCTTGTCACCTCAACTCTGTTGAACCTGTTTGCGATGCCTTGCCTTTATCTGCGCTTTGGCAAGGTGAGCACGCGTGACAGCGACCAGGAGATCGGCCAGACGCAACCAGCTTGATGGTTTTATCCGGCGCTATTTTTTGAAGCGGGCTTTGCAGTCACCCCATTTTTGGCGAGGCGTGTTTTTAGCACTTCCCTGTTCGGCGGCCAGGCAATTCTGCCGGGCCGCCGGATTTAGCGGTTAGTGGTATCGGCACTGACCGAAAATCAGTCAGCCTCTTCCGGGCCGCCTTTGTCTTTCGCGATTTCGACGCTGACCGGGGCAAAGCCATCGGCCTTGAGCATCACCGAAAAGGTTTTTGCGGCCGGGCTCGTGACATAGATCGAATTGGGATTGGCGCGGTAGTGTCCTTCCACGCTGGCATCATCGACGTGGAGGCGCGCCTCGCCGCCAGCCGGTACGCTAAAGCCGTCAAGCGGGCGGAAAGTGCCCTCGGTCTTGCCCGTATCGGCATCCGTGATGCTGTAATAGATCGAGAAACCTGTCAGCGGCGCAGAGCCCGAATTGGTCACCAGCAGTTCCAGATGGTCGGCCGCGTCCTTTTTGGCGGCAAAGTCATAGTTGTCTTCAACCAGCGCCTCCTTGATCGCGAAAGTGGCAGGGGCGCCGGTCATGTCCAACGGGTTTGGCGCAACGGTCGGATCGGTGTCAGCCAGATCGTTCTGGCCGTCGCCATCGGTGTCGGCCATCATCGGATCGGTGCCAAGCAGCGCCTCCGACGCATCCGGCACGCCGTCGGCGTCCGTATCGGTCGTGGCGGCCTGCGAAACCCCGGGGCTGGCCAGCGTCAGGCCAAGGATGGAGACGAGCGCAAGCGTCGAGATGTGTTTCTTGAGGGTCATGGTGGGTATCCTTTGAAATCAGGCTTTCGCAAGCCGGTCGGGGTTGAGGGGAAGGGCCAGCGCCAGAATGGCGAGCCCGAGGCAGGTGAGGACGATCCAGATCAGATTGCCCTGCATTTCGATCAGGACGGGGCCAAGCGGCAGTCCGGCATAGACCGCCTTGATCCCCAGTACGGCGAAGGTGAACCGCTCGAAATGTTTGGTCACCGAGGCCTGTTCGATGCCGTCGCGCACCGTCTCGAAGGTGGCAAAACCCTTCATGATCTCGATCTGATCCGGCTCGGCGATATTGAGCTGCTTGAAAACGCCGCCCGCCACCTGATTGTCGGGGTCCAGCGTGTCCCCGATCTGGGGGGCAATCAGGACCAGCGTCAGCCAGACCGCAAAGGCCACCAGCAACGCGTGGCTGGGGTGCTTCATGTGCAGCGACAGGATGAAGCTGACCAGAAAGAAAGAGGCGGTGTAGGCCACGGCCACGCCCCAGACGATGGCGATGCGCAGCACATCATCCGCACCCAGACCGACGCCGGACACCAGCTGCAACAGCAACGCCAGCCCGCCCAAAACCAGCGCAAGTCCGCCAGCCAGCAAACCGATCCCGGCCATGGCCTTGCCCGCCACGAACTGCCACCGGCGCATCGGGCGCGTCAGCATCAGCGCCAGAGTTTGCCGTCCGCGCTCACTGGCGGCCGAACGGTAGCCGATCAGAATGGCAATCGCGGCCCCGATGATCTCGATCTGCTCGATAGCGCCACGCAGCAGGCGCAAAGGGTAGAACTCCGGCGCCTTGATCGCATCGGCAGATTTGCCAAGCGCCAGCAGGGACGCCTTGGCCGCCTCGTAGGTGGCGACGTCGCTGCGCAAGGCAATGGCACCCGTGACAAGCGCCACCAATGCGGCAAGCCCCAGAAAAGCCGTGACGATGAGGACGAAACGGTCGCGCAGTGCATCGCGGATATCCTTGGCGGCGATGGTGCGGACCGGGGTCGGGTTCAAAACGGGGGTCAGGCTTGCGTCAGACATTGTACTCTCCGTCGGTCATGGAAAGGCCGGCCAGCGCGCGCCAGGCGAGTGCGGCAGCGATGCCCGCGGCAAGGATCAGAGTGACAAGCGGGGGGATGAATGACGGCGAAGCCACGCCTTGTGGCAGGTAATCCAGGAGCCCCGCCGAAGCGAACTTGTAGGCATCGGCCAGCGAGAACGGCCCAAGGACGCGCGCTGTCCAATGAAAGAAGCTGGTGTCAGGCGGGGCTGCCAGCGCCGAAATCGGATTGATCGCGGCGGTCGGGTTCAGGTTCGCGGTCAGTTGTGGTAAGATGAACGTCAGGGTCAGCCATAGGGTGACCGGCAGCAAGAGCCCCACGGTCTCCGACCGCGCCCCCGCCCCGGCAGCCAGACCGATCAGGCCGAAGATGCCCATGTAAAGCGCGGTTACCGCCATGAACCCGGCCAATTGGCCCCACTGCCTGCCCGTCAGCGTAATGGCGGGCAGCACCAGAAACGTGGCGACCGCCACCAAGGCTGCCACCGCTGCCAGTGCCAGGATGACCCCGGTCAGGGCCGCGATCTTGCCGCCCGCATAGGCATTGCGGTCAAGCGGGCGGATGCCGATCAGCGGCAACACTCCCGCCTTGCGATCGACACCAATCAGACGATTGCCGATCACGATGGCGGACAACGCCCCGATCAGCGCCACATAGACCGACATATTGCGCATCAACGACAACGGCGAGATGTCCAGAACCGGATTTGTCGGCACCGGCTGGCCTGCACTTTTCAAAAACGCAGCCGCATCCAGATAGATGCGGTTGACCGTCGAGGTGGCGGACCAGCCAAGCCACGCTGAAATCAGCACAAGTGCCACGAACATCAGGGACAGAAGTGCCACCGTGCGTTCGCGCAGCACGAAACGTGCGGATTGGCTTGCGATCAGCCAGCCGGGAAAGGATGCGCCTTCCATCATGCCACCTCGGCCAGACGGCCAACCGGGGTCAGCGACAGATAGAGTTCCTCCAAGGCTGTATCGTCACCATACCGGGCCGTCACGGCCTCGATCCGGTCGTGGTAGACCAGCTTGCCATGGCTCAGCACCGCGATGCTGGTGCAGGTCTTGGCAATCTCGGAGATCAGGTGGGTGTTCATGAAGACCGTCATCGCGAACTCGGCATTCAGGCGCAGGATCAGATCGCGCAGCATCTTGATGCCCATCGGGTCAAGGCCCGACGTGGGCTCATCCAGAAACAGGACGGCGGGACGGTGCAGGATGGCCTGCGCAAGCCCGACACGCTGCCGCATCCCCTTGGAAAAGCCCCCCACACGCTTGTCGGCCAGATCGGTGCAGTCCAGGAGATCGAGCACCTCTTCCACGCGCCGCTTTGGGCCTGCCACACCCGACAGGCGGGCAAAGAACATCAGGTTCTCGGTCGCCGTCAGAGTGTCGTAAAGCCGCACGTTTTCTGGGACATAACCGATGGAGCGGCGCACGGCCAAGGGGTCGGTGCCAATATCGTGGCCCGCAACCAGCGCCGTCCCCGAGGCGGGGCGCGCCAATGTCGTCAGCATCTGGATCGTCGTCGTCTTGCCTGCGCCGTTGTGTCCCAGAAAGCCGAAGATCTCGCCCTTCGCGATGTCCATCGAGAGGGCATCGACTGCAATCACCCCATTGAAGGACTGGGTCAGCCGATTTGTCCGGATCATGGAGTCAGGCATGGAGGGGTTCCTTTTGGGGGTGCCGTTTGGGCGGGGCCAAGGTGGACCCTGTTTACCCG